>PLJQ01000326.1 GCA_003140275.1 Limisphaerales bacterium | reverse complement strand
GCAGCGAGCAATGCGGAATTGCAAGTGGTCGGGCAGATTGATGTTGGGGATGATCTTCAAACCGTGATTGCGCACTGCGAAGTCGTGATTGATTTCAGTTCGCACGGCGCCACGGCTGCCATCGCCGAACTCTGTGCGAAACACAAAAAGGCGATGGTCATCGGAACAACGGGTCATTCGGACGCTGACAAATCGCAGATAACGAATTACAGATCGCAAATCCCGATGGTTCTGGCGTCGAACTATTCCACTGGCGTCAACACGCTGTTCTNNGTTCTGGTTGACCCGCAAAGCCGCCGAAATTCTTGGCGACGGTTTCGATCTGGAAGTTGTAGAAATGCATCATCGGTTGAAAAAAGATGCGCCGAGCGGTACTGCCACGACGCTCGCGGAAATTCTGGCCAGTGTGCGCAAACAACAGCTCAACAAAGTGATTCGGCATGGGCGTGGGGGAATTGTCGGTGAACGCACGCCCAGTGAAATCGGCATGCACTCGTTGCGCGGCGGTGACGTGGTGGGGGATCACACAGTCATCTTCGCAACAAATGGCGAGCGGATTGAACTCACGCACAAAGCCTCAAGCCGCGAAACCTTTGCCAACGGGGCCTTGCGCGCCGCTCAGTGGGTGGTAAAGCAAAAGCCCGGCCTCTACGATATGCAGGACGTGCTCGGATTGAAATGAGTTCACAAGGTGGAAGGAAGAAGGGTGAGGTCAAACTTGCAGTTTTCGTCGCGCTGGGTTCCAACCAGGGCGATTCGCGTCAAATCATCCGGCAGGCGATGAAACGTTTGCGGGATCTGTCCACCCGACCCTTGCTCAAATCTTCGCTTTGGCAGACGAAACCTGTGGATTGCCCGCCCGGTTCGCCGATGTTCGTCAACGCGGTCGTCGGGTTGGTAGCAAGCAAAGGAGAAACGCCCGAAGCGTTGCTCGTAAAGTTGCAGGCGATCGAAAAGGAATTCGGTCGCCCGGCAAAAAAAATTCTCAATGAACCGCGTCTGCTCGATTTGGATTTAATTGCGTTCGGAACACAGACGCGCGGCACGGATCGGCTGACTTTGCCCCATCCGCGCGCTCACCAACGCCATTTCGTGCTGCAGCCGCTCTGTGAAATCGCGCCGGAATTGATTTTGCCGAAACAAAGCAGCTCGGTGTCGGAATTGCTGGTGGAACTGCGCTCGGATGAAACCGTCTCCCGCCTATAGCGATCTTGAACCACGGTTGCTTTGCTTCCGCGGCCAACGCGCGGGTCAAGGCCGATGTTAATCCCAAACCCGTGGCTGCGAAAAAGGTCTATTTGTGGAAGGTGCGATGGTCAGTACATTGCTTCGGGCGGATGCTGGTTGAACCAAACACCGCCTCATTGCGGTTTCACCTGCCGGGGAGGGGCGCGAAAGAAAGCGATGAATAACAGCATGATCACGCCGGCGAAAATCGCCGGTTTACCCCACAGCGGTTTCCATTCAATGGCTTTGAGTTCGGCGACTCGTAGTTCGGCCTTCTCCGCCTCGAGTGTTTTGAGTTGCGCTTCCAAAACCGGATTTTCAGGCGCGCCGATGGTGGCGAGTTTCACCGTGAGTTGGCTGATCTCAGCACTTTTGGCCTGGACTTGTGCCGCATAAGCCTTCGACGCAGCGGGCGTATGTTGGGCCTCGATCTTGCCGGCCACCTGAGCACCGACGAACATTCCGAGGCCTAGCGTGAAAAGCACGAGCAATCCTTGCGCTTGCGCGCGGATTTGTTTGGGCGCGGCCTGGTCGGTGTAGATCTGGCCCGTCACAAAGAAGAAGTCATAACAGATCCCGTGCAGCACGATGCCGACGAGAATCATCCAACTGATCTGGTGTGGCGCGCCGATGGAGAACAGCGTATAGCGCGTCACCCACGCCAGCATGCCGACCGCGAGCATCCATTTGACACCGAGGCGGGCAAAGAACAACGGCATCACAATCATGAAGAAGATTTCTGACATCTGGCCGTACGACATGGTTCGACCGATTGGCAGGCCGGACATCTCAACAAGGCGGCTGGTGATCTGGTAATAGAACGCCAACGGAATGCAGATGAGAACCGACGAAACGAGGAAGGCGAGATAGGAACGGTTCTTGAGCATCACCAGCGCATCAAGGCCGAGGATCTGGCGGACGGACACCGGCCCGGTTTCGGTCGGAGGCGTGTGCGGCAACGTGAAGCTGAACAATCCCAGGACAAGAGCGGCACCCGAGGTCAGGTGGAACATATTAATGGTTTTATCCCAACCAATCTGCGTCAGCACCAGCCCGGCCACGATCCAGCCGAGGGTGCCGAAGACGCGGATGAGCGGAAACTCTTTTTCAGGATTGCTCATGTTGCGCATGGCGAGTGTATTCGTCAGCGCCAACGTGGGAAAATAAGTCAGCATGTAGCCAAAAAATGCCAGGTTGATCGCACTTGGCGAAGGTGAGGGGGCTTTCATCAGCGTGGTGGCCCAAAACATGAGGACCGCACCCAGGATGTGCATTACACCGAGGACGCGTTGCGCGGGGAAAAAGCGGTCGGCAATCATCCCTACAAAAAACGGCGTTATCATTCCGGCGATCGGCCCGACGGAATACGTCCATCCAAAATCCTCCGCTTTGAAGGCAATGGTGCCCAAATAATTTGGAGCCGTCACATACCACGCGCCCCAAATGAAGAATTGGAGGAACATCATCAGGGAGAGTTTTATGCGGATTGAGTTGTTCATAGGTTGATTTGTTCGAAAGTTACGGAATGAGCGGTCGTGTGGCAAGCCCGGAGAAAAACCGCCGGCGACTTGCATCAACCGTAACTCTCGACTTTCCTTTCCCAAGACCGTAACCTTCAGGCATGCGAATCGCTTTCAAAGAGTGGGCCATAATTGTTGATGCGCTGGGCCGGGGGGAGCAGATCATTCTCCTTCGTAAAGGCGGCATCAGCGAAGGACGCGGCGGATTTCGACCGGAGCACGCACAATTCCTCCTGTTCCCGACACAATTCCACCAGCAACAGGAATCCGTCCTGCCGGCGGCTCAAACCCGCTTTGGCCAGATCGCTGTGAATTCTCCTGACCCGTCCCAATTGCGGTTGAAATTTTTTGCGCAAGTGGCCGCAGTCCAGCGACTCGACTCGCTGGCCGCCGCCCAGCGATTGCGCGGGCAACACCTCTGGCGGGATCAAGTCATCACGCAGCGATTCGATCGGGGGAGGGACAAGAGTATTCATGCGCTGGCGCTGAGAGTGTTCCGGTTACCCAGAATGACCGAATTGCCGATGTCGCCGGGTTACGGCGGTTGCAAATCGTGGGTGGAACTGGAGCAGGACGTGGCGACCACCGGCGTGAGCCCCGTTTTGTCAGATGATGTCTTCGCGGAAAAGCTGAATCAGTTCCGCGCCTGCGTGAAATGAGCCTGCCGCGGCTGATCCTGGCTTCGGCCTCGCCTCGCCGCGCGGAACTTCTGCGCCAATTGCAGTTGGAATTTCATGTCGTTGCCAGCGAGGCGGCCGAACTCCATGGCGAACACCTGACCGCGACCGAAATTTCCCAGGTTAACGCTTATCGCAAGGCGCGCGCGGTTGCCAAGAAATTCCCCGACGCGCTGGTGATCGGCGCGGACACATTGGTTTATCGGGTCACCCAACTATTCGGCAAGCCCGCCGATCTGGCCGGGGCGCAGCGCATGCTGACCCAACTGCAAGGACGTACGCACCAGGTGATCACGGGAGTGTGTTTGATTCATCTGCGCAACCATCGGCAAAAAGTTTTTGCGGTCAGCACGGATGTCACGTTCCGTTCATTGAACGCCGGGCAAATCCGCGATTACCTGGGGCGCATCAGTCCGCTCGACAAAGCCGGCGCGTATGCCATCCAGGAACATGGCGACCTCATCGTGAAAAAAATTTCCGGCTCATTCAGCAATGTGATGGGACTCCCAATCGAAAGAGTGCGCGAAGAACTGGCGCGATGGGAACGTGGGTCCTGAAATTTGGGGCGCTGCTCAACCCGCGTTCACAACCTCAAGTGCGGGTTTCTCCTGGTGCCAGCCGGTGCTTTGTTCGTAGGCGTGGGCGATTTTCAAAATGGTTTCTTCGCCAAACGGTTTTCCCAGAAACTGCAAGCCGACGGGCAGTTTCGGCGATTTCATAAAGCCGCACGGGACGCTCAGGCCGCAGATGCCAGCCAGATTACACGAGATGGTAAAAATGTCCGAGAGATACATTTGCAGCGGGTCGTCAGACTTTTCGCCTATTTTGAACGCGGCGGTGGGCGTGGTGGGCGTGACAATGGCATCGACCTGCTCGAACGCTTTCAAAAAGTCCTGGCGGATGAGGGTGCGGACTTTTTGGGCGCGCAGGTAGTAGGCGTCATGGTAACCGCTGCTGAGAACATAGGTGCCCAGGATGATGCGGCGTTTCACTTCCGCGCCAAAACCCGCGCCGCGCGTCTTGCTGTAAAGTTCGATGGGGTCGGTGCCGTCCACCCGCGCGCCGTAACGAATGCCATCGAACCGTGCGAGGTTCGCCGACGCTTCGGCGGGGGCGATGATGTAGTAAGTCGCCGCGGCGTAATCGGTGTGCGGAAGCGAAATCTCCACCAATTCCGCGCCGAGCTTTTGCAGTTGCCGAACGGCGGCATCGACAGCGGCTTTCACTTCCGGATCGAGTCCACCGATCATATATTCTTTTGGCAAACCGAGTTTGAGTCCTTTGACGTTGCCGTCGAGCGCCGCGGCGTAATTGGTCACCGGCTGAGGGATGCTCGTTGAATCGCGCGGATCGTGACCGCTGATGACGCCGAGGATCGTCGCGGTGTCGCGAACGTCTTTGGTGAACGAGCCGATCTGGTCAAGCGACGAGGCGAACGCAACGAGGCCATAGCGAGAAACGCGGCCGTAAGTCGGCTTCAAACCAACACAACCGCAAAGCGCCGCCGGCTGGCGAATCGAACCGCCCGTGTCTGAACCGAGCGTGGCGATGGCTTCATCGGCCACCACTGCCGCCGCCGAGCCGCCGGAAGAGCCGCCGGGAATACGGCTCGTGTCCCACGGGTTCACGGTGAGTTGAAACGCCGAGTTTTCGGTTGAACTCCCCATCGCGAACTCGTCCATGTTCAAACGACCGAAGACAATGGCACCGGCGCCTTTCAGTTTTTCGATGACGGTCGCATCGTACGGCGAAATAAATTTGCCGAGAATCTTTGAACCGCAGTTCATCGGTTGGTTTTTCACGGCCAGGACATCTTTGATGGCAACGGGAACACCGAGCAGTGGGCGCTGCTCGTGCTTTGCACCGTCCGCCAGCGCTTTGTCGGCGGCATCGGCTTGCGCCAACGCATCGGCGGCATCGTAGCTGATGAACGCTTTGATCTGGTTATCGACACGTTGAATTCGGTCGAGGCAGGCCTGCATGGCTTCGCGCGCGGAGACGTCGCGTTTCGCGAGCCGAGCGGTGAGTTCAAAAATGGTGAGCTGATTCAACATGAGTCAACCGCAAAATGTGTTGGAATTATTTAACTATTGTGAGTTGCCTGTCGTCAGGAAATAAAGCGCGGAAAATTTCCAGTAAAGCGGGATGCATCGCTGCCCGGAAGTTTCCATGGTCTATCGATTTTCCATTTTGCTCTGCAAAGAATTCATCGCAGTGAAGACATAAATTGAGCACGAGTGTTTTGTCTTTTTGTTTCGATGAAGAGGTCAGATGATATAACAAGCGAGCGCCGTAAACAGGCTCACACTTATTTTTAGGGCCATTCCAATTTGCGTCGGCCTTGAAAAGCAACTTAAGCTGATCAACCGTAACCCGATTCAACACCTTGCGCTTGGTTCGTTCGGCAATCTTTCCGTGTTGATCATCGCTTAGAAGAACAGCCTCAGCTTTGTTCGCTCGGTCTAACTGTTTGATCCATTCAGGCGCGCGGCCCGTCGGGACTTCTGCGCCATAATAAGGAGTTATCACAGAAAGAAACATCACCACGGCAATCTTGCCAAAACCATGAAGTCTAAAGCGCTGCATAAATTAATCCACAATTTTTGGCACCATGAACAGGCCGTTGGCCGTGGCGGGCGCATTGCGGAGAGCTTCCTGGTTGGAAATCGACGGTTGGATTTCATCAAGGCGCGTCACGTTTACGAGCGGTACGGCGTGGGCGGTCGGTTCGACCTGGCTCACGTCCAGTTCCTTCAACTTTGCGATGTAGCCGAGGATGGGGTTGAGTTGCTCGCCAAGCCTTTGTTCTTCGGCGGGTGAAAGCGCCAGCCGCGCCAGGCGCGCGACGTATTTGACATCAATTTCAGTTGCGGACACGGGCGGAGATTAAAATTCAAAATTCAAAGTTCAAAGTTCAAAGTTCAAAGTTCAAAGTTGAAGGAACGGAAAATCGAGCGGAGAAGAGTCGCCGACGCCGATCACTCTTCATCAAACTTGCGCCTGAGCAGTTCTTCCAACTCACCCAA
>PLJQ01000209.1:1881-12497 GCA_003140275.1 Limisphaerales bacterium | reverse complement strand
TTTTCTTCATCCATTACTTAACTAAATGGCCGTGCTCCCAGGGGGAGAGGGCGAGTGTCGCAACCATTCTTGGCTGCGCTTACGAAGACACCGACCTCGGAATGCAGCCCATTCGTGCAGCGGGAATGGAAGCGGTGGATGTAAGGGAAATACGCGTGAAGCGTTGAAGCATCCTCAATTTGCAGCCTCTCTGCGTGTTAGCCCTCGCTTTCGTGTAATAGTCTATCTGCTTCTTCAATCGAATCTGAATCACCGCGCCGAATAGCCTGGGCGCGACCATCGCGAATAAAGGCCTCAGCCTGCTCGCGCCGTCCCATCTCAATCAACTGTGCGCCGATGCCAATCAGAATCGTCTGCGTCGGCTCGTCGCTGGCCATCTGTTGCGACATCTCAAACGTCTGCTCATAGTAACGAATCGCCTGTGCAGGGTCATCAGTGTAATCGGCCAATGTCTCAATAAGGAATGGATGGCTATGGCCAGCCGCAAGCTGCTCCTCGTGGTAAGCGAGAAGGCGCTGATACAGCGACGCTGCAAGCGCGTCGTCATCAGCCAACGTCGCGTTGGTAACGTCCGCAGCCAACTCACTAATGCGCTCGTAGATGTCTGGCGGAATAGTACTCATAATACGCGCTGCGGACTAACAGTAAGTTACCTGCAAACTTTGCAGCCGATCTCGGTGCCTGGCTGCATTGTATTCTGGAAGTCAGGAATTGTCCAAGAATGGCTTTGCGGCGCAAATGAGAACATTTCACAGCCGACAAGGGGCTGCAAATTTCAGATTTCGCGTTTCTTCCACACATACCGAAACATGATCACCCGCAACGCCGCCGTCAACGGAATCGCCAGGATGCCGCCAAGGATGCCGCCCAGCAACGTCGTTCCTACCATGAGCGCAATGATGATTGTGACCGGATGCAGCCCCACACGCTCACCCATGATCTTCGGCTGGATCAGCGTGCCTTCAAGCGCCTGCACCACGCCGAAGACTGCGACCACGAGCAAAGGATGTTGCCAGTCGCCAAACGCCACGAGAGCGATGACCAACGCCGTCACGCAAGTCGTGATCGCGCCGAGGAACGGGATGATCGTCAGGCACGTCGCCATCACGCCGATCAACACCGCGTAGGGCAGCCCGATAATCAGGAAGCCGATGGTGTAAAGGACACCGTCGCAAATCGCCACCAACACCTGGCCGCGGAAAAACGCGACGAGGTATCCGTTGATCGCACCGATCACAAACACGAGTTCGTCTTTGAACTTCGAGTCGCGCACCGGCAGATAATCCGNNCATCCCGCCACTGCGCCGAGATGCCGTGTTTTTCCAGCAGGAAGTAGAACGCGTAAATCGGGACCAGCGCCAGCCCCGCGATCACGCCGAAGACGGACGCAACGATGCCGACCGCCTGCGAAAGCCAATTGCTGACGGCGGGCAATGCCCTGGCCAGCCAATCGGTGGCGGAAGTAAAGGTGGATTTGTCGAGCGTGGGCAGTGTTGTCGGAGCCGGCGCGGGCAGTGAAACCATGTTCGTCGAGACTGTTGTCGCGCCGGAAGCGTTTGTAGTCTCGAATTCCGGAGTTGGACGAGCGGATTCCTCTGGCGCCACCGGCAGACGCAAAAAATACTTTTGGATCAGCGCCGGCGGGTGTGAAATCAATTTTTCGGCGTGCTGTTGCAATCGCTCCTTGTAAGCTGGCATCCTCGCCGCAAGCTGCCGGGTTTCGACCACGAGTTGCGGCACGACGCTGGCCAACAAGCCGGCAACGATCATCAGGGCCAGCACGAACACCGCCACGATGGCTCGCGTGCGCGGAATTTTCTTGAGCACCAAAAAATCCACCACCGGATCGAGCAAACATGCGAGCACGCCGGCCACCGCCAGCGGCCACAACACCGGCGCGAGGAGCGCTAACACCTTGCCCAACCCCCAGACGACGCTCGCGCCAACCGTCAGGAGCGCCGCCACCGCCAGTGCCGTCACGGCGAACCAAATGATATGCGCCTGTTTTTCAGTTGGCGGGGGAAAGTTCATCGAATGCAAAATGAAAAATCAAAAATGTAAAATCGGTGGAATCCGAGTATNNCTGTAAGTGCGCGCAATACTGTTTTTTAATTTTGAATTTTACATTTCTAATTGCGGTCAATTTTGCCCTAGTTTCTTCGATTTCTCGGTCGCAGCGCGCACGGCGTTCATCAACGCCGCGCGGACTTTTCCTTTTTCCAATTCGTGAAGCCCTTCAATGGTCGTTCCACCCGGACTCGTCACCATGTCTTTTAGCGCGCCCGGATGCTGGCCGGTTTCCAAAACCATTTTCGCGCCGCCCAAGACCGTCTGCGCGGCCAGCTTCGTCGCCACGTCACGCGGCAAACCCGCCGCCACGCCGCCGTCACTCAGCCCTTCGATCATCAAATAAACGTAGGCCGGCCCGCTGCCGCTCAATCCCGTCACGGCATCGAGCAACGATTCCTTGACTCGAAAAGCAACGCCCACGGAAGAGAAAAGTTTCAACACCAGTTCGCCGTCCTCCGGGGTTGCGGATTTGCCCAGCGCGAACGCCGTGGCGGATTCGCCCACCAGCGCCGGCGTGTTGGGCATCACCCGAATCACCCGCGCGTCGCCGCCAAGCCCGGCCTCGATTTTTGCCAGAGTCACTCCCGCGCAGATGGAGAGGAGCAAATGCTTCTCCGTGAAATGATCACGATTTTCCGCCAGCACGCCGCCGACCTGGTCCGGTTTTACCGCCAGTAACAGCACGTTGGCAAATTTCAATACGTCCGGATTAAACGCCGTCGTTTTCGCGCCGACCTCTTTGGCAAACGCCGCGCTCGCCGCTTCAACGGGATCACTGGCGATAATTTGTTGGGCGTTGACCAGACCGGCGCGAATAAACCCTCTCGCCAGGGCCGTGCCCATTTTCCCCGCGCCGAGAAAACCGATCGTAAGTTTTGCAGGCATGAGTGGCTTGTATCAGTTCAAACTGGTGAGCGAAAGCCAAAAGGCATTCACGTCGTCACCCATCTATCGTGGTTCAAGGTCGATGTTCAATAGACCGGCGTCATCGAGCCGTTGAATCTCCGCAGTGTAACCTTGACGGAACGTTGGATACTTGAACTGATACCCCAGTTCCATTTTCAATTTTCGGTTCTGCAGCTTCTTGTTTGTTAAGCCACGTTTGCGTCCGGCATTTTCGGTCTCGGCGGCGAACGGCGGCATCCATTTGCCCAAGGCCTCGGACAGCCAGCGAAAGAAATGTATTTGCGCCACTGGCTCATCATCTACTGCGTTGTAAATTTCGCCGGGCCGGCCATTCTTCAGCGCCGCAATGATGACGCCCACCAAATCATCGCGATGAATCATGTTAATGAAGCGTTCGCCTCTGCCTTCGATCTTCGCCTCATTTTTCAAATATTGCAGAAACAAATGACCACGCTCCGGTCCGTAAATTCCCGCCACGCGCAGGATCACCGCCGGAAATGTTCCCTTCGATGCGGCGTCGAGCAGAAGCTTTTCCGTTTCCACCAGCACTTTGCTGGTTTCGCTCGTCGGCTGAGTGAGGCTGGTTTCCTTGACCGGCGAACCATCCGTTTGTCCGTAAACGCTCGTGCTGCTGGTATAGACGAATTTCTTTGAGGGCGTGGCGGAGAGCCACTCGACGAGACTGCGCGTGCCGTTGAGATAGACCTGCCGATATTCCTCAGAACCGCCTTTGGATGATGAAACGCAATTCACTATCCAATCAAACGGCTTGGGCAGTGTTGCCAATTCCTCCGGCTCGGTGATGTCGGCCACGAGCGGTTGGATACCCGCCGCCTTTAGTTCAGTCTCCGCTGCGTTCGTTCGCCGCACACCAAACACCTCGTGCCCTTGCTTGACCAGTTCCGCTCCCAGTGGCAATCCGACGTAACCACAGCCGACAATTAAAACACGCATAACCCGGAGTTAATCGCAAAGAGCCAAATGCGCAAAGCTGCAAAGAGGTTTTGTTTCACCGTGGCTAGTGCTATTCTGATTCCGTGGCCGAATCAACCATATCTGAATCCAGAATCGAAAGCGCGATGCATCGTCCGCACTCCGTGCGGCACATTCTGCCGTTGCCCGAACTGCTCGCTCCCGCGGGTGACTGGGAGTGCGCGAAGGCCGCTGTCGAGAACGGCGCGGATGCGATTTACTTCGGCCTGGAAAAATTCAACGCCCGGATGCGCGCGCAGAACTTCACCGAGGCCGATTTGCCGAAACTCATGGAGTTTCTGCACCGTCGCGGCGTGAAAGGTTATGTTACGTTCAATACGCTCGTCTTTGCCAACGAACTCGGCGACGCGGAGAATTATCTGCGCGCCATCATCACTGCCGGTGTAGATGCCGCAATCGCGCAGGACGTGGGTATCTGCCGTCTCATTCGCCGGCTTTCGCCCGATTTTCCGATTCACGCGTCCACCCAAATGACCATCACGAGCGCGGGCGGCGTTGAATTCGCCAAGGAACTCGGCTGCAATCTGGTCGTGCTCGCGCGCGAATGTTCCATCAAGGAAATCGAGTCAATTGGTCGAGAGTCAAAAGTCGAAAGTCGAGCGCCAAACACCGCGACCACTGCCCTGCCCGCGGCCCTCGACCCTCGACTCTCGACTCTCCCATTGGAAGTTTTCGTGCATGGCGCGCTCTGCGTCGCCTATTCGGGCCAATGCCTGACGAGCGAGGCACTCGGTGGCCGCTCGGCCAATCGCGGCGAATGCGCTCAGGCCTGTCGTATGCCTTACGAATTGATCTCCGACGGGCAAATCGTGCCGCTGGGCGACAAACGTTATCTGCTTAGTCCGCAAGATTTGGCGGGACTGGGAGTTTTGCCGGAGTTGATTCGTGCTGGGGTGAAATCGCTGAAGATCGAAGGTCGTTTGAAGTCTCCCGAATACGTGGCAAACATCACGCGAGTGTATCGGCAGGCGCTCGACAAACTAAGTCACGCATCACGCATCACGCATCAAGGCGTTTCGATTGCTGAACAATACGACCTCGAAATGGCTTTCTCGCGCGGCCTCTACTCCGGCTGGTTTCGCGGCAATAACAACCAGGAACTGGTCCACGCACGCTTCGGCAAAAAGCGCGGTGTGTTCCTTGGCAAGGTCAGCCGCGTTCACGGCGAAAAAGTTTTCGCGGAGTTGCAAGCCCCGCTCAAGCCGGGCGACGGCGTGGTGTTCGACGCCGGTCATCCCGACCAGGAAGAGGAGGGCGGGCGGGTTTATGAAATTCAAAATGCAAAATTTAGAACGGAAAATGCCGTCGAAGTCGCGCTCACATTTGGCCGGGGCGATATTGATTTCAACCGTCTTCACGGCGGTGACAAAATCTGGAAGACCAATGACCCTCAACTCGACCGTCGTTTGCGCCAGAGTTTTGAGGGAGGTAAGCCGCATTTTCAACGGACGGTTCAAATGGAAGTCCACGGTCATGCCGGGCAACCAATGACGCTCATCGTTCGGGATGAGCCCGGCCACGTCGTGCAAATCTCTTCGTCGATGCCGCTCACCAAAGCTGAAAAACAACCGCTGACCGTCGAACGTTTACGCACCCAACTTGGCCGGCTTGGTGGGACGCCATTCAGGCTCGACGAACTGAATAACCACCTCGAAGGCGGCGTCATGCTGCCGATGAGCCAACTGAACCGGTTGCGGCGCGAAGTCGTGGGCCAGTTGGATGCGTTGCGCGCGCAGCCGAAACGGTGGACCCTCGCGAACCGAAGCAACCGAGGTGAGGATGCTCCAACCGCAAAATCCGAAATCCGAAATCCGAAATCCGAGATAGAAAAGAACCTCCCTACCTTGGCCGCCACGAAAGCGCATTTGATCGTCCTCGTTCGAAACCTTGCCCAACTGGATGCCACCCTGAACTGCGGTGGGCAGACGATTTACTGCGACTTCGAGAATCCGAAGAAATATCGCGAGGCGGTCACGATGTTTTGCGCTTCGTATGGATGTGAAGGTAGGGCGGGCAGTCCTCTGCCCGCCGACGGCGCGCACGGAGTGACACGCCCTACCATTTGGGTTGCGCCACCGCGCATTTTCAAAATGGGTGAGGAGTGGATTTTGGAACAAGTCCGGTCGTGCGACGCCGATGGTTATTTGATCCGCAATTACGACCACTTGAGATTCTTCGCTGATTGCCGGCGCGTAGGCGATTTTTCGCTCAACGTGGCGAATCCGCTCACAGCCGATTATTTTCAAAACCGGTTCGGTTTGGAGCGCGTTACGGCCTCGTACGATTTGAATTTCACGCAACTTGAAGCGTTGTTACAAAGCGCCCCCCCGGAATGGTTTGAAGTGACGATTCATCAGCATATCCCGATGTTCCACATGGAGCATTGCGTGTTTTGCGCGTTCCTCTCCAGTGGCACAGATTACACGAACTGCGGGCGGCCGTGCGACAAGCATGAGGTGAAGCTGCGTGACCGCGTCGGGGCGGAACACCCGTTGAAAGCGGACATCGGTTGTCGTAACACGGTTTTCAACGCGCGGGCGCAGACAGGAGCGGAATACGTATCGCGAATGAGGGCGTTGGGCGTTCGCCATTTTCGCATTGAATTTGTGAACGAGACGCCCGATCAGGTGACGCAAACTATCACGCAGTATCGTCAGCTCTTACGCGGTGAAATTTCCGGTGCGCAACTTTGGCGTGAATTGAGGTTGTTGAATCAACTTGGCGTAACTCGCGGCCAGATGGGCGGGCAAAATCATTGAACGTGTCGCGCCCGCGCCAGTTGTTTGGCCAGCCGGATTGCCGCCATCATGCTGGAAGGATTGGCCTTGTTCTGCCCGGCGATATCGTAAGCCGTACCGTGATCCGGAGACGTGCGAATGAAGGGCAGTCCGAGCGTCCAATTCACTCCACTTTCGAAGCCAATCATTTTCAACGGCACCAAACCTTGATCGTGATACATGGCCACGATGACGTCGTAATCACCGCGATAAGCCTGGTAAAACAACGAATCGGCCGCAAAGGGGCCGGCAACATCTAATTGCGTTCGCCGGGCAGTCTCAACTCCGGGGGTGATGATGGTTTTCTCTTCGTCGCCGAGTTTGCCACCTTCCCCAGCGTGCGGATTCAGGCCACAAACACCCACCCGCGCGCTCGGCAAGCCAAGATCGCGGCACGCTTGCGCGGCCAGTTCAATCGCCAACTCCACTTTGGCCTGCGTTAATTGCGCGGCTACTAATTTTAACGGCAAATGCGTCGTCGCCAGCACGACGCGCAGCCAGCGGTTGCGGTCATCGTGACCCAGCAACATCATGGCAGTACGCTCGGCGCCCGCGAGCTGGGAAAGAAACTCCGTCTGACCGATGAACGGCCGGCCGCTGCTTAAAATCGATTCCTTGTTGACGGGCGCCGTGACGAGCGCGCCCAACTCCCGACGCAGACAACGCTCCGCGCCGTCCTTTAACCACGCCAATGCGGAGCGCGCCGCGGCTGGCGAACCGGCGGTCAACCTGGCGGGCAGAGGTTCGGGCAGCGGATTGTGCAGGATAAAACGGCCGCCCTTGTTCGCATCGGTAAGAAGCTGCAGCGGCAATTTCATACCAAGCTGGTCGTTGAGTTGACGCGTGCTGTCCACATCACCAATCAGCAGGTAACGTACGTCGTCGAGCTGTGCTTCCACGGCCAAGGCCTTGAGCGTGACTTCGGGGCCAATGCCGGTGACATCGCCCATTGAGATGCCGATCATAGTGATGTGGCTGAGGGTTGAGGGTTGAGCGCGGCGGTTCAAAACGCCCGACGTTGGTCAAAAAGCTGTTAGAAATACCTGACAAACGATTTATTCTTCAGGCGCTCAATCCATTTCTTTTGCAGGCGGGCGCGTTCCTGAACAAGGAGCGCTTTTTCGATTTCTTCGCGGACTTCGCCCAGGCTTTTGGTATGCGAGGGGCGTCTATCCTCGACCAGCATGATGTAATACGCTTCAGGTGTTTCAATCACGCCGCTGCGTTGGCCGGCCTTGAGTTGAAAGGCAACGTCGGCGATTTCCTTCCTGAGCACCGAGCGTTCCACCCAGCCCCAATCCCCGCCCTGTTTGCTCTGCGAGCCTTCCGAATGGATCGTGGCCATTTCCGCAAACGAAGCTCCCTCTTCGATTTTAGCCAAAATTTCCTGTGCCAGCTTTTTGGTCGTGCCTGCGTCGTCCGACGAAGCGCGGTTCAACACGATCATGCGCAGTTTGACCTGGTCCTCCACCTTGAAATCGTCCTGATGTTGCACGTAATGCGTCTCGATTTTGTGTGGTGAAATGATGACAGCCGAGGAAATGTTTTTGCTTCTCAGAACGCTAATGATGAATTGTTCGCGCACTTGCTGACGAAACGTTTCATAGGTGATCCCCTGCGCTTGAAGGGTCTTGGTCAGAGTCATCCGGTCACCGTATCGGGCACGGATGCGGTCCTGAATTTCATCGTCGATGATGCTTTCGGGCAGGTTGTAACCCGCCGTCTTGAAGTCGTGCAGAATGAGCTGGCGCTCCACGAGTTGTTCCGTGCCGTCCCGCTCGGCTTCATTAACCTTTTGCTCCAAAACTTGAGGCTGAGTGCGATACTGTCGCATCAACAATTCAAGGCCCGGCGCTACGGATTCCTTCACATCCTGATAGGTGACGATGGCGTCGTTGACGATCACGGCGATGCCGTTCACCAGTTCCGCGCGTCCGCGTACATCTGAGGAAAAAATTGTGCCGACCATCAACAGAATACAAAATAGTCTCATGCGAAATATGGTTGATACTAGGGATCGTTCTTCGCCGGGTCAAGGCGTGACCCTGCACCCAATGATCCCGCCGTAAGGCCGTCAAGATTCAGCGTTGACGCCCGTCTCGGCTCTGTTACCTTGCTTCCGTGAATTCTGGAAGCACTCGATTTAGCAGCGTTTGGGGCGAGGCGTTTTATTTTCACCCGGCATATCGGTGCTTGTGGCTGTGTTAGACTGAATACTCAACCTTTGCCGCAGGTCGCCACCTGCGGTTTTTTTGTGAAGACCCGGCCAACAGTCGGAAAATTATGATCATTGTCCTTCGCCCGAACATTTCGAAAAAAGAGGAAGCCGCCGTGGTCAAAGAGATCCGCAAGCTCGGCTACAAGCCACACATCATGCGGGGCGTGGCCCGTACGGTCATTGGCGCCATCGGGGACGAGCGCACCCACCAAAGCCTCGAGACGCTGACCTCCTGGAAACAGGTCGAGAGCGTCATGCCGGTGCAGAAGCGTTACAAGCTGGTCAGCCGCGAGGCGCACCGCACGGGTTCGACCATTGACGTGCGCGGGAACATCATCGGCGGAAAGAAAGTCCAGATCATGGCCGGCCCCTGCTCGGTAGAGAGTGAAAAACAACTTCTCTCCACGGCAAGAGCGGTGAAAAAAGCCGGCGCGACGATTCTGCGCGGCGGTGCTTTCAAACCGCGCACGTCACCTTATGAATTTCAGGGTCTTGGTGAAAGGGGATTGAAGTTGCTGGCCAAGGCACGCAACGAAACCGGCCTGGCCATCATTACCGAGTTACTTTCCGAAGACCACGCCGATATGGTCGCNNGGATGTTGGCGGGCGAATACATCCTGGCAAACGAAAACCCCAACCTCATGTTTTGCGAACGTGGCATCCGCACCTTCGAGTCTTACACCCGCAACACGCTTGATCTCTCCACCATACCGATCATCAAAACGGAATCGCACTGTCCCATAGTGATCGATCCCAGCCAGGGTGCGGGCCGCTCCGACCTCGTAACAGCCATGTGTAAAGGCGCCGTCGCCATGGGTGCGGACGCACTGCTCATCGAAGTGCACCCCAACCCGGCCGAAGCCTGGAGTGACGGCGCACAGCAGCTTTCCCTCGACGGCTTTGCCAGATTGATGCACGAACTGAAGCCATTTATCGCCGTAGCCGGCCGGGAATAAAGTACAGCTCCCGTTAAGGAAGCGCTGATTAAAGCCGATTTTCCAATTTTCAGTTTTTGATGGTTGGGAATGTGCCCGCAGCGGCGGAAGATTGCGCCCGGCAGCTCCGGTTCGCAGGCCGGTTCCGGCCCGACCAAGTAGTTGGCCGCCTTTTTTCACTTCTTCATCAGGTTGGGGGTGTGGTTTTTCACGCCGTGGCCTGCCGCGCGCCGATCATCACGTTGGCCAGACCGAAGAGCGTGTAGAGTTGATGCACGTTCTTGGCCCGCCCTCGATCCCTCACTTTCCGGTGTCGGAACAGGTTCTTGAGAATGTGGAACGGATGTTCCACAAATGCCCGCACCGAGGCTTTGGCTTTCTCAACTGCCTTGAGGGTCTCTTTCTCTGCGCCTTCGACCATGGTTTTAATCTGCCCGCGTTTGCGCGCAATCTGCCAGTCAATTTTCCGTTCCAAGGCCACGATCTCTTCTCGTTTCTCCACCCCGGTGTAACCGGCGTCGGCGTGAACGTGCTGCTCCTGACCGTGCAGCAGTTCCGCTGTTTTCGTGATGTCTGACACGTTGGCTGCGGTGACGACCACGGGGTGCATCCGCTGGCTGTCCCGATCCGCGCCAAGGTGCGCTCTCATCCCGAAATACCACGGGTTGCCCTTGCGGGTTTGGTGCATTTCCGGGTCGCGTTTCTTTTCCTGGTTCT
>PLJQ01000209.1:0-1876 GCA_003140275.1 Limisphaerales bacterium | reverse complement strand
GTCGGCGTTGATGGCGGCGAAGAGTCCCTGGCACAAGTCGTGGGTTTCGAGCCACCGCCGGAATTTCAAGAGTGTCGTGGCGTCGGGCACGCCCTCGGCGGCCAGATCAATGCGGGTAAATCCCTGGAGTGCCTGGCTGTCGTAAAGCGCGTCTTCGAGGGCTTCGTCGGCTAAACCATACCATTGCTGGAGAAAATAGACCCGCAACATCCGCTCCAACCCGACGGGCGGACGTCCGCGTTCTCCTTTGGGATAGAAAGGCTCGATGACCGCCAGCAGTTTCGTCCACGGAATGACGGCTTCCATGCGCGTGAGAAACTTCTCGCGGCGGGTGATCTTCTTCTTATCGGCAAACTCGGCTTGGGAAAAACTCGGCTGATGGGTCATGCCAGTGAGTTTAGGAAACGCCTGCTTCGCCGTCGGTATTAAATTAAAGTCAGGCGGATTAAATCAGCGTTTCCTTAACTTGAGGAAGCTGCCGCGTTAGGAGCACGAAATTCAGTCGCAAAAAATTTAGTCCCCTGCCAGGGATGCTACAAGGCGCAACGCGCACACGGCATTCCCCAGCAAGGGACTTTTCCTAACCGATGGTTTTCCGGCACCGCCGAAGCGGGAACGGACCATCCTTAGATTTTACGGTCAAGGCTAACAAATTGAAGTTGGTCAGGCTGAAACTGACTCCGCCAATGTATTAGATCGGGTTCCCCCAGTGGTGCAGCAGGCGCTTCGGGAAATTGCGTGCCGAGGTGAAAGCCGCTCTCGTCCTGATAACCCGCCGGAGCCGTGGCAATGACGAATAACTCCGCGATCATTCCGCTTAGGAAAATCACCCCGGCGGACAGTAATAATGTAGTTATCATCGCAAAATGTTTACTAGCAGCATGAGTGCCAGTAGTAAAACCGGGCAGATTTTTGAGATTAACCGAGGTTGTGTCCTGTTTTAGCGCATCGCTCTTGCTTTCGAGGCAACCCAAGTAATCGAATTCAAGGAAACAAAGCGGAATGGGAACGATCGCCGCCGGAAATGGGGGAACGCCTACCGTTGGCGCAGGGTGCCGGGCGGCATGTCCTTCTTGCTGCGCAGTAATTACTCAGTTGGTTTCCGATCCAACAATATAACACGCACTCCGCCTTCTTTCGGTTTGGCAAAATTATCCAAGAGATTCGAGCTGGAGACTGGAATAGCCGCTTGTGCTGTTTTCGCTGTTTTCGTTCCGCCTTGCTCCGGGTCGAGCGCCGAACGCAACGCGCCTTCGACGAGTTGCGCGCAATGAATTTTCATGGGCGGTAGCGGACCAAGCTCGCCGGCCAGTTCCTCGGTCTTGAGCGACAGCGCCTCCTCCGCAGTCTTGCCGCGAATCAATTCCGTGGCGAGACTGGCCACCGCAATGGCCGTTTCGCAGCCAAAAGATTGAAAGGTAGCCCGGTCGATGACTTTCCTGCCTTTCTCTTCCTTGTATTTGATCCACAGCCGCAACATCTCGCCGCACTCGGCATTGCCGACCGTGCCGACGGCGTCCGCGTCTGGCAACTCACCCATGTTCTGCGGGTCGGCCATCGCCCGTTGAATTCGTTTCTGCAAATCTTCGTTCATTTTTGAAATGGAGTGTAGGAGTATTTTGGAGGGATGGTGCGTGGGAAAAGCAACACCCCATTGCTCTATTACCCCAGTTTGTATCTCCGCATCGTGGTATCCACTTCCTGCGCCCAAGCGTCGATGCCGCCACGCAGACACCGCACACTTGTCAGCCCGTGCCCCATGAAATACGCCGCTGCATCCAAACCTTGCTTGCCCTGATGGTCGATGATCACCAGCGGACGTGAGTTCGTTCCTTCGGCCATGATTTCCTGAGTGACAGGTTGCGACATCAGTATT
>PLJQ01000378.1 GCA_003140275.1 Limisphaerales bacterium | reverse complement strand
GCCGTCACCCCCTCCATCTCCCCCGCCGCTATCGCAATCGCCACCACCATCGCCACCCGCGCCTCCTCCTCCTCCTCCTCCCCCGCTACTGCCGATGCCCACTCCGACCAGCAAAGGAGGGGGATAATTATAGTGTTGCGCCGGGTTCTGATAAATTTTGGTTTTCCCACGAAGCAATAGCTGGTTTGACCATTTGTGATAAGACCACCAATGGATCCAGGAAAGCACATTCAAATTCGCGACGACGGGATTGTTGCCCAGCGGATCGATGCGATTGACGGGGTCATTGTGAACGTATGAAAACAAGTTTGGACCCAAACGGCGTTCGGCGTTGTTCAAAGGATCGCGCGAAAGCCACCGGCCGAGCCGGGGGTCGTAGGCGCGAAAACGGGTGAGATCAAGGCCTGAGGCCTGGTGAAAGAGCATGCCCGCAAACCCGAAATCCGAGTCCAGATCGCCCGAGGTTTTGGTCCGCGCACCATAGGGTTCATAGTTGTAGCGGACGCGGACCGCGCCGGTGGCGTCCACAAGCTCGCGGACTGAGCCCAGATGATCGCGCGTGTAGAAGTATTGGCCGGCGGTGGGGCCAGTTTCGATTTTTACGCCCTGCGGAAAAAACCGTTTGACAACCGCCCCCGCAATGGTGCGCTCCTCGCAAATCGTCGATCCCGACCAGACAAAACGCCGGTTGGCAATTTCGATGCTGTTGGTCAACTCGCGGATGCCCACGCGACGCCCAAGACCATCATAAGTAAACTCGGTTCGCTGCGCCCCGGAAGTAATCGCCGAGAGCCGGTGCGCCGCGTCCCACTCATAAGCAAAGGGAGAGGTTGAGCCCTCAGCGGTTGAAGTGGGCTCGTTCAGAACATTGAAACTGGTGATGTTGGTGGCGAGGTCGATTCGTTCAAGCGGGCGATTGCCGGCGGGGTCATAGCCATAAGCAAAAGTTTTGACGACCACGCCGGTCTGCGAGTTAATGGCCGAAGCAAGCTGATTAGCGGAGTCATAAACCAGCGCCGAGATGACCGGCGGCTGCGACGTTGCTTGCTGAGACCAGTTGGTGATTCGATTGACGGGAATATCCCGGGCATAAACAAAGTCGGAAATCGGGGTTGCTCCTTTTGTATGGGTGATTCGCTGGAGAGAACGATCGTGGAGATTATCCAAATAAATCCGCGCGGCAGTCTGGCCGTTGGGATAACTTATCGAAAGCTGACGCCGGGAATTGCCATCGTAAGTGTATGAAAAAGCGCCAAGCGCATTGGTCCGGCTGATCACCCGGCCAGCGGCGTCATAGCCAACCAGGGAGGAAACACCATTGATTGCCATTGAGGTGCGCCTGCCCAGCGCATCGTAACCGAAAGTGATGGTGTCGTTGGGCAACGGTCCATCGACGCTGGCAAGCTGTCCCGCGCCCAGTGCGGGAAGGGCGGCAATGGGATTGTAACTATAAATCGTCGTCCCGACTCCATCGGTCATGGAAAGAACCCGGCGGTAACTCAAATCGTAATTGAAAGTGACCGGCGCGGTGGGAATGAGAGCGTTCGGATAACTCCGGCTGCTCATGGTATCGTCCAGGTTGTAAGTGTATTGTGTCGTCTGGAGTTTCTCGTCGATTTTCTGCTGCCGCCGGCTGGTGGTGTTTTCGTAGGTGTAGGAAATCTTCGAACCATCCGGGAAATCCTTCTCCGTGACGCGACCTTGAATATCGTGCTGCCAGGAAGTGGTGCGGCCCATGGGATCGGTGACGCTTTTCGGATCGCCGCAACGGCACCATTGATAAAAGATGGTGCGATTCAAGGGATCAGTCCGCTGAATACGTTGTCGCACACTATTGTGGCCATAGGTGGTTACGCGGCCAGCGCGGTCCCGCACTGAAGCGACATCCAGCAAGTTATAGGTTATCTGCTCGAAAGTTCCGTCGGGATGAGTGGTCTTGATAACCCGGTCCAGCGCGTCGTAGTCCAGAGTGAGCGGGTAGCCGTCGGAATTCACATACGTACGAACACGTCCAAAGGCATCGTAAGTAAAGTGGGTGGAATCGTTCGTGCCCGGAAGCGCGCCGTCAACCATGGTCAGATAGCCGTTACTATCATAACTGTTCGTGATGGTTTCGCCTTTGGGATTTGTGACGGTCAGCAACTGCCCGCGCGGGTTGTAGTTGCGGGTGGTGATTTGGCCAGCCGCGGATTTCGAGGTCAGGCGCTGATGTTGGGAATTATAGGTGGACGCGGAAAGGAGTTCATTGTTCCCCGCGCGGGTCTGGCGTGTTTCGAGCAGGTCGATGCCGTTTGTGGCATACACATAAGAGAAGGTTCGCCCAACCGGATCGATGATCTGTGTCACCTTGCCAAAGTTGTTGTACTGGTAACTGAAGAGTTGGGTGGCGCCGTCATCGAGCACCCGGCCAACGTGGCCCGGCCGGTTGTTGGTGCCGATAATGATCGGATCGGTCTGGCCGGGATAATCGAACCAAACCCGGCCTTCGAGAGGCTGCTTGGTGCTTTCGAGAACCGCGGCCGCCGAAGACAGGTCCAAGGTATGCAGCCAGTGGTAAATTCTGGCTTTGGTATAGTCGCCCGCGGCCGCGGCCCACGCGTTTTTGTTCCAATAATAGGTATTCCGATCATATATGTAATCATTGTGCGTTGCCATGCCCGTGGGCAGCGAAGCGGGCGGCACGGACACACCGATACCCAGGCTGGTGCTTTCGTTGAACTCGGTGTGGTCTCGTCCGCCGTCGGGAAACACTCTCTCGAGGGAGCGAAAACTTCCGCTCTCGTTTTTAATGAACGAAGTAGTGCCGTAACCGGTGATGAGCGAATTCACGAAATCACTGGAGGGGTCGTAAGTGAACTGCGAAGTCAGGCCAATGACGTCCGTGATGTTTACGAGACGGCCATAGGGATCGTAATCGAATTTTGCGAAGCGACCAAACGGATCAGTCACTTTGGTGATTTTGAAAATATCGATGGGGTCTTCGTAAGAGATTGTCGTCACCTGACCGATGGCATCAGTGAGGGCTGCGAGGCGCAGTTGGGAATCGTAGGTCAGGCTCACCGTGTTGCCGGACGGATCGACGATCTGAGTAAGAAAGACTTTGCGAGCCGTGCCGATGGAGCCATCCGGCTGGCCAAAAATCCGCTTCGAACCGTCGCGAGCGAGCATCTCGTAACTGTTGGTGGAAGTCCGAGTCAATTTTGTGAGATCATATTGCTGAAGGGAGTAGCTCTGGTTCGCCGCGGAAAAACCGGTGAAATTTCTGCTAAACCCAGCGGTGCGGTAATATTGAACATCTCCAGCCACGCTGTAAGGATTGTCGGTGATATAGGACAACCAATTGAATGTCCATTTAGCGCCGAGATTCGAATAGTTGAAATTGGCCGGCTGGAAAAGATCGCGCTGGTTATACCGAACCTGGAAGCGCACAGAGGGACCAACGGGCGGTCGATAGCCCACCGGAGCATCAGCAAGCCCAAGACTGACAAACAATAGTCCCACGCTGGACACCGCCATGCCACTGCAAGGATCGGGCGGGTCGGGAG
>PLJQ01000402.1:5648-5851 GCA_003140275.1 Limisphaerales bacterium | reverse complement strand
GCCCAACGCCGACCGGCGGTGCTCGCGCATTCGACTGTTCTTTGTCGTTATCGTTGGCATCGCCATTTGGATTCTAGTTCATCGCCTGGGCGGGTTGCTATATTCCTGGCTCATGCAGAAAACCACCAAGCGGGCCGTGGGAATCAGCAGTCTGGGGATTCATTTGCATCAAGGAATGAACCTGATTCTCTGGGAAGAAATAC
>PLJQ01000402.1:0-5605 GCA_003140275.1 Limisphaerales bacterium | reverse complement strand
ACCATCCCATACGCCAATACCTGCCTCTGCTAAAAACTGAACCATCAAAGACAACATCATGACCAAAACAATTCCCATCGGAATGGCGGTAATCTCGATCGGCGCGATTGTGTTCGTTCGCGCGAATGAGACGACTGCTCCAACGGTTGAACACTCCGGTTCTATTTCACAAACGCTCGAAACCATCCGTGCGAAACACAACCTGCCCGCGCTGGCCGCCGCCGTGGTGGTGAATGGGAAAATTGTTGTGACCAACGCGGCGGGTTATCGCAAGAACGGCAGCCCGGAAAAAGTCACGGTTGACGACTAGTTCCACCTTGGTTCCGTCACGAAATCAATGACGGCCACGGTCGCTGCGATGCTGGTCGAGCAGGGTAAAATTTCCTGGACGACGACCATTGGAGAAGCCTTTCCAGAATTAAAAAGTGAGATCCATCCCGACTATCTGGGCGTCACTTTGGAACAGCTTTTGTCCCACCGCGGCGGCGCTCCCGGAGATGCTCCGGGCGATTTATGGCGCGACGCTTGGGCCGCGACCGGCACGGCGGCAGAGCAACGAATGGCTTTTATCGAAGGGATTTTAGCGCGCAAACCGGAAGCGAAACCCGGGACGAAATTTATTTATTCCAATCAAGGCTACACCATCGCCGGGGTGATGCTGGAGAAAGCCACCGGCAAAACGTGGGAAGATTTGCTGCGCTCGATGTTGTTTGAACCGCTCGGCATGACCACTGCCGGATTCGGCGCGCCCGCCTCGCCCGGCAAAGTGGATCAGCCCTGGGGTCACACACAAAAAATGTTTTCAGGCCGCGAACCCGTTCCGCCCGGTCCGGGCGCGGACAATCCACTGGCGATCAGTCCAGCGGGTGCGGTGCATTGCTCGATGGGCGATCTGGCGAAATATGCGGCGTTCCATATGGCCGGAGAACGAGGCGAAAGCAAATTGCTCAAAGCGGAATCCTTTAAAAAACTGCACACCGCTGTCGCCGACAACGATGATTACGCCCTCGGCTGGAGGGTGTTGAAACGCCCATGGGCCAATGGGCGCGCGCTGATGCACAATGGCTCAAACACGATGTTTTACGTCGTCGTCTGGATGGCCCCTGAAAAAAACTGCGCCGTGATTGTCGCATCAAACATTGGGGTGGATGAGGCATTCGAAGGTTGTGATGAAGCAGCGGGAAGACTGATCAAGCAATATTTTGGGAAATAATTGGTTTTTACTTCAAAGCAACAGCGGGACGGAGTTTGATCGGGCAATGCAACGGCTCCAAAATAAAACAGAGATCAAGGGCTTGCTCTCCGCAAGCAGCTTGAGAGTTAGAACTCGATTTGTATGTATTCATTCGCTGGTGGACGTGGCAACTTCGTTGGCGCGTCCCACCGTATTCATGCATTCCAGCGTGGTGAACAGGCGGCTGAAGGAAGCTGTCCAGATAAACGAAGGTTGCAGTTCAGATTTTGCGCGTACAAACAACAAGGAGTTGGAGTTATGCGACATAGCGACAGGATGATGAGAATCGGAGGCTGGATGCTCGCGATGCTGTGTGTCGCCGGAACGGCGTCCGCAAAGGTGAGCATCGTGCGTGATGGCAAGGTTCGTGCCGTCGTGGTCACCGCGGTCAAACCGTCTGAGGTGGCTGCTTACGCGGCCAAAGAACTGGTATACCATATTGAAAAAGCGACGGGTCAGCGGTTGCAGGTAGTCGTTGAAACGGCAATCCCCAAGGGATATACCAGCTGTATTTTTGTGGGTGATACCGAGGCGACGCGGAAGCAGGGACTCGACCCTGACAAATTGGAAATCGAAGAGTTTATTCTGCGCACCGTCGGCAGCGACTTGTACATTGCGGGTAAGGAGCTGCATCCCGATCAAAAGGTCATGTATGAGATATTGTCGCCGCAGAGGGAACCCAGGAATCCGCTGAGCACCCATAACGTGTACAGCGGGACTCTGTTTGGTGTGTACGAAATGCTGGATCGTTATTTAGGGGTGCGCTGGCTGTGGCCCGGCGAACTAGGAACGTATGTGCCACGCACGAGCACCATTGAGATCGCTAAAGTCGATGAAATGGTCGCACCGCGCCTGCTCTATCGCGATCTTGGCGGTTGGGAACTGGAACAAATGCACGTGACTGGATCCTATTACGGAAGGAAGATAACCCCAAGCTTTAAGGTAGGAAGAATCACTGAAAAACTCTGCAGAAACCTGATCTTCCCCACGGAAGAAGCGGGTTATACATACGGAAGAGCTATGGAGGTGTACAATCGTCGGCACCGGAGGGTTACTCCAATAGAGGAGCCGCTTCGCGTGCCCCGAACCGGCCATCAAACTGCGGGTATTAATGACTGGTGGGCTGCTTACGGAAAAGAGCATCCCGAATGGTTTGCCATGCGCGCTGACGGACAGCGCGGACTCAAAGTTCCCAGAGCCGGGGCGTACACTGATCTGTGCATTTCCAATCCCACTTGCTGCATTAACGTCGGGATGAAGAATGAGACTACAGGCGGTCACGAGTTCAACCTGGCGGAAAAACGATTCATCGAAGGGCTGCGCCGACATCCCCAGTTGTGGGCGCGATTCCAAAGCATCCTGGAACTCACACGCAATGCCGACGGTCCCTTGAAGACCGCCGATGAGATGGAGGAACTGCTCATCCAGGAGTTGCGGGCGTTGGGCCGCACCAGCATGAACGATTTCGCAACGCAGGCCGAGGAGCGCGTGGGCGACGAACTCAAGGGCCGGGATGCCACGGTGCACAGTCGTAAAAAAAACGCTGACGTGGTGGTGTGTCTTTGGGGTGGTCAGTGTGCGCGATCGGATTTGGCGCAGCCAGAACAAGAACTATCTGCGTCCCTTGCCCGAGCGATTGGGCGTGACCCCACGCGGCCGGTCGCGGCGGCTGGATCGAGTGTTGACGGATTTTGGCAGCGAACATTCCTTTGCGCGGGCGGCCAGAAGTGTGGTGGAACATTACGGCTTTGAGATTGGCGTCAGTGCGGTGCGCACGGCCACGTTGGAACATGCCCAACGCGCCCGTGAAAAATTGGAGACGGAGTATCAACAACCGTTTCGGGTGCTGCCGGCGCTGGGAAACCAACAGGTGATTGCCCAAGCCGACGGCACGATGATCTGCACAGTGCGGTCTGGCCCAAGGAAGGGGAAGCGCCCGCGCGAATGGAGGGAAATGCGTCTGGTCGCCGCGCAAGCCAAGGATCGCACCACCACGGTGTATGGAGCCACCTTCGGGAGCGTGGCAGAAACCGGACGGCGGTGGGGACATTGTACGCGACAGGCCGGTTGGGGGTTGAACAGTCAGATTCACGCGATGGGAGACGGCGCGGATTGGATCCGGTTGCAGAGCCGGGAAGTGTTCGGAGCACAAGCCAACTTTCTGTGCGACTTTTTCCACGTCAGCGAATATCTGGGGGCGGCCGCACCCAGTTGCCGGCCTGATCAACCGGATCAATGGCGACGTACCCAACAGAAGCGACTCAAGCGCGGTGCGGTGCAGAAAGTGTTGGCCGCTTTGGCCGAACATCTGGAAGCCGACGGGACACCGGAAGCAGAAGCTCCGGTGCGCAACGGGTATCGCTATCTGAGCCATCGACTGGAATGTCTGGACTATCCCTGCGCACTGGCCCTGGGCTTGCCCATCGGCTCCGGCATGATCGAAAGCGGACATCGCCATGTGCTCCAGGCCCGTCTCAAAAAGGCGGGCGCTGCCTGGCTGGCAGACCATGCCGACCGGATCGCTCACCTGCGCGTCCTCAGAGCCAATGACCAATGGCAATCACTCTGGAATTAACCTCACCCGCCTTTAACCGCACCCATCTTCGGACTCCTCGACTATGACAGCGCGTCGGCCCCAAGCGGCTCGCCGCCGACAGGAAACCCTGAGAAGATCAGGCAGGCTCGCCAGGCAATGCGAGAACTGATTGAGTTCCGCCGCAATCCTGAAAACCTTTTTGTCAGCGACTATATGAGCAATGCGCTAGTCGAGCAGTATTACATAAAGAACATAACCGCTCTTTTTGAAGCGCCATAATGCTTTGCAATCCCGAGGTTAGGCAGTGTCAATAAATAACATTTACAACTTTGTTTCACTGGGCCGGATCACGTAATTCCACTCACCATGAAAGCGTTCGGGCGTGAGGTTGATTTGGGCCATTTGGTCTTCCGTGATCTTGCGCCCAACCGCGTATCGCCGACGGTCCAGGCGGCAAGTCACTCGCAATCCCTTGGCCGTCGTCGTGCAGGCGATCAGGCCGACGACGGTTTCATAATCGCGCAAGGGTTCCCCGCGCCAGTTGGAGGAAATGAAGGAGAACAACCGATGCTCCACCTTGTTCCACTTGCTGGTTCCTGGGGGAAAGTGGCAGACCGCAATCTCCAGACCGGTCTGGTCGGCCAACCGCTGCAACTCCCATTTCCAGAGACGCAGGCGGTAGCCATTGCTGCCACCACCATCGGCGGTGATGAGCAAGCGGGTGGCCCCTGGATACAACCGCCGCCCTTCGAGCCGCCACCAACCGAGGATGGAAGCCACCGCGAAGGTGGCGGTGTCGTGATCGGTATGATTCCCGACTTCGCACCGCGTCACCTTGCAACTCTCTGCGTTCCTCGAATCATCCACGATGAGCCACGTGCGGTTCTGAATTGTGAGCCACCCGTGCTACTCGACGCGAACTTCTCGACCCTTTGGTCTGAAGGGAGTAGATGGAGCACTGAGGCGGTGTTTGGCGTCTTGAACAGCACTCGGGGCGAGGTTTGCATGGAAGCCTTGGGGGCGACTCTCGGCGGCGGTGCGCTGAAGTTGGAGGCGGCGCATCTGCGACAGCTTCCACTCCCCGCATTCTCGGAGCCGCAGAAGGAAAAGATACGGTGTCTTGTCCGCGAAGCGCTTGATGCGGGCCTTACGGTGGGCGCTTATGAGCGGTATCGCGCCAAAATTGACCAAGTGATTGTTTCCGCTCTCGCAGAACGCAAACTTTCCACGGCCGAGGCGCAGGCGTCCGTTCAGAATTTAGCTGAAATCGTCCTCGCGCTGCGTGCCAAACGGAGACGGAAGCCCGGAGTTCAACTACAGGAAACCGAATGAAAATCTTCGCTCAAAACAGCCGTTGCCCAAGCCAGGTGTTGTTTGCTTTCGATGAAGTAGCAGACGCGAACGTCGAAAAAGTGCGATGGGCGGTCGCGTATTCGACGCGAGCCGGATGCGTGCGCCTCACAGACCGCATCTCAGCCCGCATCGGCAAGGCGAAGTGGGAGAGCGCTGAGAAGCAGTTCATCACTTCTCTCGATTTTGGTCTCACGGACCCTGGCGCGCTTGAATTCCTCTCCGGTTTACCTGCGAGCACGGTGCATATCGCGAACCCAGAAGTAGTGGGAACCTCCAGAAACTGTTTTTCGGAGTTGAGTTGAGGGTTGGAGTTTAGTTTTTAGTGCGGATGGATTCATGGCGGCTCATCCTTCCGGTTGTTTTGCCTGACGTTTGCGCCTTCGAGTTGTTTGGTTTCCGGTCGTTCCTGGTTTTTCGCTTCGCTTTTCAGGCGGTGATCGGCAGCAACTTCAAGCGCATGATCTGTTCGTAGCGGGCCAGAT
>PLJQ01000348.1 GCA_003140275.1 Limisphaerales bacterium | reverse complement strand
GTCCAATTCCATCCCGAAAGCATTCTCACGGAAAACGGGCGGACGATCATGAAGAATTTTTTGAAGCTGAACTGAGGAGAAAATCCGTGCCGCGCCAATGCCTGCCCCTTGCGTTTTTCGGGATCCTGGTCCTGGCTGCCGGATGCGAGTATCGCAACCACGATACCAATGCCGCGACCCTGAAGGGCGAGGATCCTCCGGCGCCGCTCCCCCGGGGATCGCGCCCGCCAATCGGCAACGCGATTCTTATCGACGCCACAAACGTCCTTCCGATTTATTCCGTGTCGGCAACTTCGGCGGCCGCGCGCGCGGTGGGCTTCACACCCATCAATGGCGGCGTGCGCGCGGTCAACGAAAAGGGCCGGACCCTTTGGGAAAACAAGGACGTGGGCGCGGGCGGGATACTCGGTGGTTTTGATTTCGATGGCGACGGATGGCCGGACCTCGCGATGGTGAAGGCCGAGGCGCTGAGCGCGCGTTGCGGCGACCACGCCATGGTCAATTCCTGGCTCGAGTTTTTGCAAGGCAGGGACGGCACGCTCCACAAACCGGTCTCGAAGGAGGTGAGCCTCTGCTGGCGGTATCCTTCCACCACTTAACATCTATACCGCCACGCGCGCCAACCGCTCGCGCCTGGCCTTCAATGTGTACACCGGAGGACATTGGAACCTGGTCGTGACCGAACCGGGATCGACCGAGACCGCCAAGTCCTTCCGCGATCTGTTTTTGTGGGACATCGCCGACGTCGATCAGGATGGCGTAGAGGAATGGATCACCTCGTCGGCGGGCGATCCTGCCACTGCGGCCGATTCCGGATACTACTTCGTCAAATGGCGCACCGAGGTGAATACCTGGGATGAATCCACCCTGACGCTGACCCTCAAGAAGCGGTTTGATGACGCCATTTCGCTGCTGACCCCGCATTTTCGCGAGCCTCAACGCACGAGTTCACACAGCTATCTTTTCCCGGTGCAAACGATCGAAAAGGATGGGCATCTGGAAATTCTGCTGTGGAAGAGCGATGGAGCGATGGAAACACGACCGCTGTAGGCGGTAACTGTTTGGAGTCTCGCCTTTAGGCGGAACTCCGAACCCCGCCCGAATGGTGGACCGTGCGCAAGCACCCCGGCTGAACTGGACACTGAATAGGGTTTGCACCAGAGGCGGCGGACGTTTGCACGCTTGCGATACAGCCGGCCGAGTTCCGGGAAGTCGGCGAGCAGGCTGATCTGATCCACCAGATGGAGCCCAAATTTTTCCGCTGCGCTCGGATTCTCTTGCGCGATGTAGCGGACGATTTCTTCCAGTCGCTCAATCGCCTGCGGTGCGAAGATTACCTTGTAACCCATTGGCTCACCATGCCCGGCACTTGCTCCAGCGGGACTCCCTTGCCGGCCTCAAGTTCGCGCGCGGCCTTGTCGAGTCGGGCGAGCAAGGCGGCTTCCTCGGCCTCAGACATCACCGGTTCTTCCTGCGATTCAAGCCAGACCGTGAGCGAGGACTTTTCTCTTGGCGATAGTTTTTCAATTGCGTCTTGAATTTCCATCACGGAACTCATGAGCGGAACATAGCCCACTCTTGCACCTGTGGCAAGACTGGCGAACTGGCCTCACGCCAAGTTTGCGAAAGTCGCGCCGCCGAGCTTGAGCCGCGCGAAGCCAGCGTACCCGTAGCGGCGGCTCGTCAGGCAAAGGGTTAGTCCGGAGTATTGACACCCCTTTGGGTCGGCGGTAGAAACTCGCCATGCCCCGCGCATTGTACCTCGAATATCTGCGGACGGTCTCCGATTTCTTGCCTCGGAATCCCGTACGCGCAAAGTCCGCATCGCCCAACGATTGCGCGCCGAAACGAGCGTGGCTTTGAATTGGTTTGCCGCAGGGTTGCGGATGGGCGCTTGGACGCACGTTGCAACCGGTTGCAAAAAGCGATAATGATTCCACCCACCCACCTGAACGCGGCCGTGTGTAAATGCTCGGGACTGACCCTTTACCTTTACCAACCTCGAGCGGCGGTTCATCACGACGCAATCCCACCGCTATCTCCGGCCGACAAGCGGAGCAACGTTGCGTCGCCACCGGCAAACGAGCCGGCCTGCCCAGCGACGAAATCATTGTCACGCTTCAGCCGTAAATGGAAAAGGAAACCATCATGAAACGAATCCCTCATCTCGCCATCGTTTTTGGCCTGGGTCTGTCCGCCGCCGCCGGCAACCTGGTCGCGGCGCCCACGGTGAAGACTCTTTACTCATTCGGACCGCTCCCCGGCATTGATGGGTATAATCCATATGCCGCGCTGGTGCAGGGCAGCGACGGTAATTTCTACGGCACGACCATTTCAGGCGGGGCGGACGGCAACGGCACGGTGTTCCGCATCGGACCGGGCGACAGTTTCACGAATCTTTACTCGTTCCTCAGCAGCGGCGGCGGGCAGTCCCCCTACGGCGGCCTGGTGCAGGGCAGTGACGGCAATTTCTATGGCACGACCGCCAGCACGGTGTTCCGAATGACCCCGGACGGAAGCCTGACGAATATTCACGTGTTGAGCGGCAGCGACGGGAGCGATCCACATGCCACGCTGGTGCAGGGGAGCGACAGCAATTTCTACGGCACGAGCTATAGTGGCGGGGCGCACGGCGTTGGCGCCGTTTTCCGGATTAGTCCAGGCGGCAGTTACACGAATCTGTATTCGTTCACCATTGGCAGCGATGGGATCCGTCCATCGGCCGGCCTGGTGCAGGACACGGGCGGCAAGTTCTACGGCACGACCACATTCGGCGGGATGAATTCCGCCGGCACGGTGTTCCGGATCAGTCCGGGCGGCAGCTATACGAATCTTTTCTCTTTCAGCCACAGTGTCGGGCTGTTTCCGTATGGCAGACTGGTGCAGGGCAGCGACGGCAATTTCTACGGCACGACCACCGGCGGCGGCGTGAGCACAAATAATTGCAACTGCGGCACCGTGTTCCAGATCACACCCGGCGGCAGCCTCACGACTCTTCACTCGTTCACCGGCAGCGACGGGTCCCACCCCTACGCCGGCCTCGCCCAGGGCGCCGACGGCATTTTCTACGGCACCACCCGGGACGGCGGTTCGAACGGCTATGGAAACGTGTTCAAACTCGTCGTGCCCCTCAGCTCTCCAGCCAATCAGATCAGCGCCCTCCGGGTTGCGGGCACGAACGTTGTCATCACCATCCCCTCCGTGGCCGACGAAACCTATCAACTGCAATATCTCGGTTCGCTCACCACGGGCGTTTGGTCGAACGTCGTCGGCGCATCGAACAAGAGCATTGGCGGGTTGCTGACGGTGACGAACTTCGGCGGCGCGTTGCTGCCGCAACGATTTTACAGGTTTTCCATCATCCCTTGAGTGATGCAAGGAGGCTCACCAAGTTTCCCAGCGGCCTGTCACCTTGGCGGCTTGGCGCTGAAATAAAAGTTTCACGACCTCCCTCATCCCAGCCCTGCCCAAGGAGAGGGAGAATCGTTCCCCGTCTCCCTGAATACGCTGCGACTGGATTTGCCGGACGATCATCAAAAACGAGAGACGGACGACGGCTATTCCTTCTCCTCGAGGAGAAGGTCAGGATGAGGGCGAGCGTCATAACCATTTTTTGGACTGCGTCGGCAGAGCGCCGCGACGACGGCGTATTCACACGGTATGACGCATCCGAAAACGTCAGCGCCCTCCCTAAAGCGGGGTCGCGCTTTGCTTGCCCCCGCAGTCCAAGACGCTGTCGCGACGATCAACCGCCGTTCTTTTTCATCACAGCGCTGATGTTTACGGACCTGCCCCCCTGTCGCTTGCTTTCGTCGGCCGCTTCCATGAAGGCGAAGATTTCGAGCGTCTCTTCAGCCGAGACGGGTGCGATGCCGGTTTGAAAGAATTTGATGATCTCCCGCACCAACGGCGCGTAATCGCCGCTGCCATTTTGTTCGGCCACGGTTTTGGTGCCGAAGACGATCACCCTGTGCGGCGCGCTGGCATTGCGCAATCCGCGCAATGTTCCGACGCGTCCGCCGGACCAGACGCCGGTGACAACGTCCGTATTGGGCGTCGCAGTCCGGACGACGGTTTCGCAGCCGGTTCCCATCACCGTGAACAGCGCTTCGGTGGGATGAACGCCATACCAAAACAAATCAGGATGATGCGGCTCCAGTTCGCAAGGTCCGTAGGAAATCGCGCCCCGAACTTCGCCCACGTCCGTTTTCTTCAACTCGACCATGCTTTCGTAAAAACGATACGATGAAGAACTGAACACCGGTACTTTATACTTTTTGGCCAGTCGAAATATCTCGATCGCGTCGCGCAACGAACCGGCGAACGGTTTGTCGATGAACATGGGCTTGCCGGCCTTGAACACGGGCCACGCCTGTTCGAGGTGCGGACGGCCATCCAGGCTTTGCAACATCACGACATCAACCTGCTGGCAAAGCTCTTCGATGGAATCAACCCGCTTGACGCCGAACTCCTTTTGCAACTGTTCCGTGTATTTGTCCACTCGCGACCAACTCGATTCGATGTCCTGGCTGCCCCCTTTGAAAGCGGCGACCACTCTGCCACCCGGCACATGATTCTTGTTCTTGGGATCGTTCAATAGCTGCGTGAAGGCGGGGACATGCGAAGTGTCGAGTCCGATCATTCCGATGCGGAGATCAGCGGCAATGGCGGAGGCAAGGGTTGACATACAAAAGGCGGTCAAGAATAGCGTTCGGAAATTCATACGACGAGATTTCGGTTCATTGCTCCGTGGGAAGCAAGTCAATTTTCCCTGTTTGACGGGACAAATATTCGCATCCTGAGTTCCCTTTACTTTTCACCCGGGTCATCTAACATCAATTTATGCGGAAGCTCGTTCATGTTTTGGCAATCGAGTTCATCACTGAAGAAAGATTTGAAAGCCGCAAAGGAAATGGTCGTCGAACGCTGTCGCAAATGGTCCCAAAAACCATCGAAACATGCCCTTAACTAAGCGCCATTCGGTACTGACACCTTTTTGTGCAAGTCGCTGCGATAAGACATGTGCTGAAAGATAGCAGGAATGATATTCGTGATTTTGTTATAGAGATACGAAAACATTGTTTCTGCTCAAAGTTGATGCTATCCGGAGGTCAATGAAAACGCGAGCACTGTTCCAAGTTACCATTTGCGTCGTCTTGGTTCTATTTACGCGGATTTCGAGCGGTGCCACTTTTACCACAACAAATCTGCTGCCAGGGGTCACATTTCACGATGGGCCAGAGGAACTTTCTGGGAAACTGGTGTTTCTAGTCAGCCGGGAGCCTAGGAGAACGGCGCACGAGACGAACAGCGCCAGCATCTACGAATTCCACCTCCATGAGAAGAGGCTTCGCAATGTATGTGACGCGCCGGGAGGAGAATTTGTTCCCTCGGTTGACGGGCGCAGCCTTTATTCAGTCCGTTATTGGACGCGTGGTGGAGACCCATCGTCCGCCACGAATGTTTTTATTTATTCCGACGTTCTGGGGAAGGCAAGGTTGCTTTATCTTCGGAAGCCGCCGGAGGATATAGTACTCTTCGGCGGTCGTGTCTTCGTGCAAACGCCACAAATTCTCTTTTCGGAAGGAACCAAGATTCTGGAATATGACCCGGACAGAGACGTGCAACGCATGGTTGGATTTACCAATGCCAGCAAATGGGACAATCAGGACTATCGTAGCTTCAAGGTATCCCCTGCGCGAAAAAATCTGTTCGCTTTCGAATACGCCGCGCATGGGAAGAGGCTGGAAGGTGGTATAGACTATTCCGACGGGTATTACTGTCTGCATCTCGATACGGGTGAGATTTCCAGACTTAAGGAGGAAGCGGATAAGATCGTTTATGAAGATTACTTTGGATACAATGGATACAAGACCGTGGACGGACGCTACGTGTTTTTTGAAGGGCCAGAAGGATCAACCGCCCCCGCGATTGGACACACGCTTGTCTCGTCACCGGTGGATTGGTTCCATACGCAATTACTTTCCGGCAGGGAAGGTACAAACACAGTAAAAGTGTTGAAGACGTTCCCAGAAAAAAGACCCGATTTGTATATTTTGAAGCAGATGTCTCCTGACCGGCGCTATGTGCTGATCATGCTATCCGTACCATATGGGACCGTCTTCTCATCTATTGATCGGATGGGGTACCTTTACACCTTTTATCTTGTTGACGTGCAAGATGGAAAGACCAGGATTCTGCTAGAGGATGAAGCTATTCGGAAGACCAAGGGATTCATGTCACCGATATGATGGGTGCCAAATAATGGTTGATAAAGCATCACGACGGCATAAACGGGTCCTGTGTTTTGACACAAAAATGGGTCTGCCAAGGTTGCCCGACATGGCTCGGAAATTACGGGTGGAGAGGGAGACGTTCAGCATTTGTCGCGTTCGCCTCCTCTTGAACACGCATTCCCGAAACCGTTAAACTCCGGGAGTCTCTCCAGCAGAGTTGGAGGATTTATTCTTCATTAAACCATTATGGCTGCTATTTGGGAGCAGCGGGCGCAACCACCAGGTCGTCAAATCGAATCGGCGTCCCCGCATACGGATTGCCCCACACTGAAGCGCGACCCGCAATGGGTTCCTCCTTTTCATCGAAAGTGATCGCCCAACCATCCGGTTCGGGTTTGCCCTGCGTCCAAGCCTTCCCTTCCACTTTCCATTCGCCTTCCTTGATCTTGCGCACTTGCAGGCGCAGAAAGGTCCAGGGGTCGGATTGCCATTCGTAAGGAAAGGTCGCTTTGACCGCCTCACCTTTGTAAAGCTCCACCAGCTTTTTCGCCGGGGAAATTTGCAACCGGTAAAGACCGCCTGCACCCAGACCCACCGCGAACGTCGGAAAGCGACGGCCTTTGCCGGTTCCGAAAAAGCGCGCGGAGACGGCCATCCCGTCCTTTTCCGTGGGACCAAAATAAAAACCAAATGTGTCCAACGGCGCGCCGGGCAATTCCAGAAACTTGTTGCCCGCTTCCTCCTTGACCGTAAACGCGCCATCCTGCACTAGAAAATCATCAGGCACCGAGCCGACCGCCGCCTTCTCAAAATTATTCTCGTAAAGCGGCCTGGCGGTTTGGGCAGTCAAGGTCACGGCCCACCCAAAAACCATCGCCGGCACAATCCCACATTTCAAAATTCGTTTAATTCTCATTCTAATTTTCCCTGACGTTACCGACGACCTCCAGCCTCGCAGAATTCACAGTGCGGCTTTCGACGCTCGTCACAATGAAACCGGCCGGTTCCGTTCGCGCCGCCAAAATCCGTGCCATTCAGAATATAAGGCGCGCGGGTTGGCCACGGCAAATTAGTGGCGCCCGGTACACCCGTCCAGATCGAAACGGGCCACCGGCAGGGCCAAAAACTCCAGCCAACGGCAACGGGTTTCATCACCTCGCACGATCGCAATCAGGCGCTGAAAGTAAAGATCGATCAACCCACAAAAGTCATTTGACTGGCGTTCCTTTCAAAGCTGGGTTAAGAATTCACTGTCATTTTCACATGCAAAAAACCACGGGCCATTTGAAACCGGCTTGGCGCGAACCGCCGCGCCGCGCCGACCCATGCGGCTTCGGCTTCACACTCATCGAACTGTTGGTGGTCATCGCCATTATTGCCATNNCCTGGCGGCCCTGCTGTTGCCGGCCTTGAGCAAGGCGAAGGATCGGGCCGTGAGAATCCAGTGCGCCAGCAATCTTAAGCAATGGGGACTGGCCGTCATCATGTATGCCGGGGACAACCGGGATTCCTTCCCGAATAACGCCACCGCCGACAGCGCCAGTGGTTTTGCCTGGATGGCCTTGGGCCTGAATACCAACTTCTACCCGCAATATCTTTATCCCAACCGCCCGGGCGTAAACGCAACGCAACGGGACAAGAATGATGTGCTTTATTGCCCGACCGATCAATGGCACCGCGCCGTGGAATCCCAGAACGTTCGAGTGAATCTGATTGGCTACCAGTTCCTGCCCGGGCGTGATGCGGGCGGATGGCCAGATTACAATTCCAACGGACTGGGTGAGTGGGTTTACCGGAAAAAGCTTGGGGGTTCTTATCGCAAGGCACCAGTGATGATTGACAAGATCCAGGCCACCGGCACGCTTCCCAATCTGACCTGGGCCGGCAGTACGGGAGCGACCAGCAAAAACTTTCCTTTCGCGNNGATCTGGCCCGTTACAAAACCACCATCGACGTCGGCTCTTCGGCCAGTGGCTGGGTGGTTTTCTATCGTCCTGGGGACCTGGAGAAAGGTCCTTGGTGAGACACCCGCGCTGGGTGACCGGTCGCAAGTCGTGCGGTCGCGAGTCGAGGCCATCGGGCCGGGTATGCTTCGAGCAGCCGCCCAACCTCGAGACAAATTTTTGAGCAATCGAACCGAACTCGGACCTGGAATCATAAAAGGCCGCCGTCAACAAAGGTTACGCAGCGCAATGACTTCTGGATTCACCTTGATCGAACTGCTGGTNNGTCATTGCCATCATCGCCATTCTCGCCGGTCTGTTGCTTCCGGCTCTGGCCAGGGCAAAACAGAAGGCCCAGGCGATCATGTGCATGAGCAATGGCAAACAATTGTTGCTGGCCTGGCAGATGTACGCCGACGATAACGGCGATCTTATTCCGTACGCCTACGCGCCTGATTTTCCGGATCGCAACGCGCCCTATGCATGGATCACCGGGGTGCTGGATTTCAGCCCGGCTCCGGTCAACTGGGACATTAACAACAATATTGCGAAGAGTCCGCTTTGGCCGTACTGCGGAAAACAACCGGGGATCTGGAAATGCCCGGCCGATAAATCCACGGTCAAACCCACTTCAGGCCCTTTCAAAGGCCAGGTGGTGTCGCGGGTGAGAAGCATGTCCATGAACATTTTCGTCGGTGGCAACCAGGGAACCGACGGCGGTTGGGGACCGTTATGGAAAGTCTATCAGAAAATGGGAGAGATGCTCAACCCCGGACCGGCCAACACCTGGGTGATACTCGACGAACGGGAGGACAGCATCAACGACGGCTTCTTCGTCGTTTTGATGGATGGCTATCCTGACCCGGCTACCACCACGATGGTGGATTGGCCGGCCAGTTACCACAACCGGGCCGGCGGCTTTTCCTTTGCCGACGGTCATTCGGAGATCAAAAAATGGCAGGACCCGCGGACCATGCCTCCGCTCAACCATAATGCCATCGCAACTGTGCTCCAGAAAAATAACAAGGATATCATCTGGATGCAGGACCGCTCCACGCGGTTGAAGTAAATTCCGAGTCGCACGGCTCTCACCAATTTCACCGCCGCCATTCGTCAATCAACGACGCAACCAACGCCGTCCAGCCGGTCTGGTGGGACGCACCCAAACCCTGCCCGGTGTCGCCATGAAAATATTCGTGAAACAAAAGATAATCGCGCCAATGCGGATCATTTTGAAATTGATGCAGCGTGCCGTAGATGGGGCGCTGGTTTTGTTGATTACGCGTGAACAACCGGATGAGATTGTTCGCAAAACCGTCAGCCATTTCGTCAAGGTTTGAGCAAGCCTCATTGGTCGTGCAGCCGGGTATGACAAACTTGTCGCCGTAGGCTTTGCGAAGTTTCCGCAATGACTCGATCATCATAAACGTAGGGGCAAACCAGATCGGCCCACGCCAGTTGGAGTTGCCGCCTTTGAGGCGGGCGATGGATTCCGCCGGCTCGTAGCGGATTTCACTCGAATCGAACTTGAACGGATTCGCCTCGTGATACTTGGAGAGGCTGCGCAGGCCATAGTCCGACCGGAACTCATTGGGATTCCAGATCACGCGCAGCAATCGCTGCATTTGTTCCGGTTTCATGACGGCAAGGACATGAACTTTTTTGCCGTCGTGTTCGAGTGTTGTCACGCATTTTTCAACGAGGTCCTGCCGGTTTCTTAAAAACCAGTCCAGGTTGGCGCGAAATTCAGGAAACGGTTGCAACCAGTCTTCCTCCAGGCGTTCGATGGCGAACATCGGAATCAGCCCCACCAGCGAACGCACGCGGAACTTTTGGAAGCTCCCGTCGGCGTAACTGAGCACGTCGTAGAAAAAGCCATCCTGCTCATCCCAAAGTTCATAGCCACGCCTCCCCATGTTCTTCATGGCCGCGCCGATATAGACATAGTGCTCAAAAAACTTCGTGGCCAGGCCTTCGTAAGCCTTGTTTTCCCTGGCCAGCTCGAGCGCGATGCGCATCATGTTCAGGCAAAACATTCCCATCCAACCGCTGCCATCGGATTGTTGCAGCACGGCGCCGTCGGGCATGGCTTTGCTGCGATCCAACACCGTGATGTTGTCGAGACCGAGAAAACCGCCTTCAAAAACATTGTTGCCGTCGCTGTCCACCTTGTTCACCCACCAGGTGAAGTTGATGAGCAGTTTGTGAAAGCATTTTTCCAGGAACGCGCGGTCCGCTTTGCCCGAACGGATGCGATCCATGTTATAGACGCGCCAGACGGCCCAGGCATGCACCGGCGGGTTCATGTCCGAGAATTCCCATTCGTAGGCGGGAAGCTGACCGTTGGGATGCTGGAATTGTTCAAACAAGAGCAACCAGAGTTGTTGCTTGGCGAATTCCGCGTCAACGAGCGCGAGGGGTACGGCTTGGAAGGCCAGGTCCCACGCGGCGAACCATGGATACTCCCATTTGTCGGGCATCGACATCACCCGCTCGTTGTAAAGGTGGCGCCACTCGGAGTTGCGTCCCGTCTTTCTCTCCGCCGGGGGAGGCGGCTGCCCCGGGTCGCCTTCGAGCCAATCCTCGATGACGTAATGATAGAACTGTTTCGTCCAGAGCATGCCCGCCAGCGCCTGGCGGTGGATCAACCTGTGTTC
>PLJQ01000399.1 GCA_003140275.1 Limisphaerales bacterium | reverse complement strand
CGCGCTTTATTTTTATCCGAAAGCAACGCTGCCGCTCATCCGGCAATATCTTGCGGAAGGGAACAATCCCGATCAGCCAGGACGCTTTGTGCAATGGCTCTACCCTCGCAAACCGGTTTACACTTGGGCCGTGCCCGGCCTGTGGTACGACATCGGCTCGAAGGAGACGCTGGAAGAAGCGAACCGGATTTTTGCAGGTAAAACACGTTGAGCGGGCAAGGACAGCGACGGTTCGTTCGACTAAAATCCTCGCGCAACTGAAACGGGTGAAGCGAGCGTCGCCGCGTGAGCCAGCATCACGAACAGTTGGACGGGGCAGGGCCTGAAACGTTTGGAATGCACTGACTCGTCACCGCCTTTTTTTGGTTGACGATTGAGCTTTCGGACGTGTGCCTGCGTGCGAAAGCGCCGTTGAATCGGCGCACTCCAAACGCTTCGCGCGAATCGAGGCGTTGCTCGCAGTTCCACCATTGCTGGCACCGAGGTTCTCGGTGTGAGCAGAGATTTTGCGCGTTTTGGCTTGCTCCCTGCTGAAACGATGCGTAACTAGAACCTGTCGCGGCCTTTAATGAGGCCGGGCAAATTTGGAGCCCGCGTGGCGGAATTGGCAGACGCGCTAGATTCAGGTTCTAGTGAGTAACATCGTACAGGTTCAAGTCCTGTCGCGGGCACCATTTTTAGACAGTCGAGGTGCCCCAATGTGGAGTTTTTAGACCGAGGTAACATCACAAGTTTCATGTCAGCAATGATTCGTTTGGCAACCCGAAATGACGCCGCCCTCTGGCTGGAATTACTCCAAGAGATGTTGGGCAGCGAGTATCCCGCCAAAGAGGTTTATGATCCGGCGTGGATCGCCGGCGAACTTGATCCCTCATCGGGCCAGGAAACCTGGGTTGCCGAAGTGAACGGACGCCTGCACGCCAGCATTTCTTTTTTACAACCGGCGGGGGCCAACCTCAATCCCATCGCCAATCTTGGCCGCAATCTTCATCATCCGGAAAGTTATGCCGAAGGCTCATCCGAGGCGTTGCTGCGCCACGTCAACCATCTGGTGGCCGAACGGAAGCAGACAATTGTCGTCCGCGTGCTTGCGGCGGACAATCCGCAGGAAATGTTGTATGAGAATCTCGGTTATGTGTGTGTCGGCTTTCAACCGCTGAAACATATTTTGAAAACCCGCCAGGGAGTGCTTTTCTATGTTCACATGGCCGGTCCGGGGCAGGTGACGCGCCTGCCGCTCTCCGAATCGCTGCCGCAGATCAGCGAACTGGCCACCGTCGTCCTGGCCAGCCTGAACATTCCCAATCCGCTCCAGGTCCGCGATGGCGTTACGGGTTACCCGTTGCACACCGAATTGACCATTCACGACGCGACGTATGAAGATTTTGAAGTGTGGAGGCAACAATTACAAAAGGCCCACCATGCGCCGGAGGTTTCCACCGGGTTCAACCGCGGTTGTGGCTTGTTGCGAACCACCAGCAACACCCCGCTCCGCGCAATTTTGGGCCAGCGTGAATCCGGCATTGTCTCAGGCCTGGCCTACATCCACGACGAGCAGGACCGGTGCGTGCGGATTCTGGACGCCTTTTCCACGGATGAAACCTCCATCGGGACTTTGTTTCGACACATTGACAAGATCGCCCAGGAAGAATTGAGCGCGGCGTATCTTGAGGTGGATGTTCTGATGACGGCGCCGCGTTTGTTGAAGAGCGCCGAGCAACTCGGTTTTGTGCCGATCGCCTACCTGCCGGCCTTCTTCAACCGGGGCGGCTTATGCACGGATGTCGTCAAGCTGGTCAAGTTGAACATGGTGTATGAAACGGAATTCACGGCCCTCACTGATTCCGCTGCCGTCATCGTCGGCACCATCGACCAGAATTTGGAGTATTACAAAACCGGACAGGCCGTGGTAAATCTGTTGCGCACTTTGTCAATCTTTGAAGGTCTTGGCGATGGCGAACTGCGCAAAATTGGCCGGCTGTTCAGTCAAAAACTCTATCGTGCCGGCGAATCGGTTTTCCAAACAGCCGACACAGGTGAACAAGCCTATATTGTCATGAGCGGGCAGGTGAACATTTATCTGGATGATCCCGAGCATCCGGTGGCCACAATGCAGAGCGGCCAGATTCTAGGTGAGCTGACTTTTCTGGACAATGCGCCCCGCTCGGTTACGGCGGTCGCCAGCCAGGCCAGCATTCTCTTGGTGGTGCATCGCGCGGCCTTCAACGATCTGGTGCAGAAAGAGCCGCACCTCGGCTTGTCGGTCATGCGCAACCTCGCGATGGACTTGTCCCACAAACTGCGCCGCGCCGTCGCCGCCCGCGCCGCCAAATAGCCTCCCTCCGCGGCCGGCTACCAGTGGATGGGCACGCTGAGTTTTTTGCCGAAACGGTTGTTGTAATAAAGCTGTTTCTTCGCCGCGCCGTATTCGTAAACCAATTTGGTCAGCTTCACGTCGTAACAGCAATACTCGGCGATCTCCAACAGCTTGCCTTCGCGATACCAACGGATGGCTTGCAGGCCCTCAGCGGTTTTTTCCACGCCGAACGTGGCGGTGGTGATAGCGTCCAGCGAGAGCCGGTGCTGCAGCGTCTTCTGCAATTCCACCAGCATATCCAGCGTGGGAAGCTGGCGCAGGTCAAACGCCGTGTAGCCGTGCAACACCTCGTAATCGAACCGCAGATTGTTGAAGCCGACGACCAGATCAGCGCGTTGTAATTCCGTGATGAGTTCGTTGATCTGTTTCTCGCCGTAAATTTTGTAGTCGCCGCGCGCGGTGCTGTAAGTCACGCCGATGCTCATGCCCATTTTATTGATTTGGTTCCAGCCGCCCACTTCATCGGCGGACTTCTGCGTTTCCAAGTCGAAATAAACAATGTTCTTCATCGGCACGTTACGCGCGTTATCGTAATCATAATCTCGATCCGATGAAAATGAAAAATCCGAATCGCCTCTACGAAGGCAGCAATGCGAAATATGCTCTCACCGTGAGATGGATTCACAATGGTGGCGAAGAATAAAAGCATACCTGGCCTTGTCCCGAAAAAGTGGGCTACCGTCGTGTGAGCGTGTGAGCTAGAACTACACGCCATGAACACCGAAGCGAAACCGACCCGAAAATACAAACGATACGACCCGGCCTTCAAACGCTCCGCCGTCGAGCTGTGGCTAGCCGGGGGCAAGTCCGCCCAAGCCGTGGCGGCCGAACTGGGTATCAGCGTCCAGGCGTTCAAAACCTGGAAGCAACCACTGGCCGTGGCACCGCCGGCCAGCGGCGCGCAGAGCGTGGAAGAACTCCAGGCCGAGAACCGCCGCTTGCGGCGCGAACTGCAATACGCGTTGCGCCAGCGCGAGATATTAAAAAAAACTTTGGGCATCTTCGCGACCCCTGCCGAAAACGCTTTGAACGGATAAAAGCCATGAGCCACGAGTATTCGATTCACGAATTGTGCGCGGCCTTGGACGTCTCGCGCAGCGGTTATCAGACATGGGCGGGTCGTGCGCCCAGCCTGCGGGCGCGGGCCGACGCTGATTTGTTGAGCCTGCTGCGGCAGGGATATCAGGCGAGTCTTCAAACCTACGGTCGGCCCCGGCTGCAACATTGGCTGGCCGAGCGCGGCCATCGCTGCGGCCACACGCGCCTGTGGCGGTTGTTGCGTCAGGCGGGACTGAGCCAGCGTCGCCGCCGCTGCAGCCGCAGTACCAACCCAAGTCTGGTGGCACGCCGTGAGCGAGTTGGTTTACTATTCATAAGGGAATCTCCGGAAACTGCATTTTGGAGTTGGGCTGATGCTGGCGGTTCGGTTTTCGGGGTGGCTGGTTTCAGAGTGGCTCCTTCCGTTTGTGTTTTCCTGACGCTTGATCCTTTCTCGCTGATTGGTTTTCGGTCGTTTCAGGTTTTGATCTTCATTTTCAGGCGGCGGTCCGTGGCAGCAGCTTCAAGCGCACGATCGGTTCGTAACGCGCCAGGTTGTAGATCAGGTTGATCAACCCGATGGCCGCCGCGTTGCGCCGCCACCCTATGTAGGGCAGGTAGAATCCTTTCATCGATTGGCTCATGTAGCCAAAGAGGTGTTCGATCCGCGCCCGAAGCTTCGACTTCTGCCGGTTGCTTTCTTTCTGCTCGTCGCTCAAGGGACGGTTGCGATAGGCCCGCTCGTGGATGCGGCTGGTCACTTGTTTCTGCGCCAGCATCGCTTCGGCCTCCGCGCTGCGGTAGGCGCTGTCGGCATACACCGCCCCGTCCACGGTCTCCACCAACTCCGCCCGCTTCTGGGAATCATGCACGCTGGCGTCGGTGACCGCATAGCGTTCGATCAACTTGCTTTGCGCGTCCGCCTTCACGTGGTTCTTGTAACCGTAATGGACTTCCGCGTTCTTCTTGGTCCCGCGCGCGTCCACGTCCTTTTGCCGTTGCTTCGCGGGCGCTTGAGCCCACGCCTCGGGCACGCCACCCGCCTTGATCGTCGCGTTCTCCGCGCGGGTGTTCCGTTGCCGCGGCACGTCCACAAAACTCGCATCCACCAGCTTGCCTGCCTGCACCAGCAGCCCCTGCGCTTGGAGTTGCCGCGTGAACTCTTCAAAGAGTTTCCCGAACGCCTCCGCCCGCACCAGTGCCTCACGAAAGTCCCAGAGCGTATTGGCATCCGGCACCTTGTCGGCCACCGTCCAGCCCGCAAACTTCTGGAAACTCAGCCGGTCACTGAACGGATACTCCGTCTGTTCATCCGATAAATTGTAATACCGCTGCACCACCAGCAACTTGAACATCTTGAGCGGGTCGTTGCCCGGACGCCCGCCCGGTCCCTGGGCCGCTTTGGCCAGGGCCTGTTCCAACAACGCGCGGAAACACTCCCCGTCGATCACCGCATCCAACCGGCTCAACGGGTTGCCCTTCGCTT
>PLJQ01000457.1 GCA_003140275.1 Limisphaerales bacterium | reverse complement strand
TAAGTCCGACAGGCTGCTAGTGACGCTTAGAGTTCCGGTAACGGTACTTCCCTTATGCGCCCCAGAAGCATGCCTTCGGTTCGCCTCATGGCGGTGGCGGTTGCGCTGCTGTCTGCGCTTGCGGTCCTTTCCCTGGCCAATGCCAGCGCAGCGCAAACGATGGCCGCTCCGACCGGAGCGCCGGTCACTCCGAACCGCACCCTTCCCAAAGTGGATCCACCAAAAACCGTGATGGAGTTTCCGGCCAACCCTGCAGCGCAGGACTTCCTCCGAGTTAGGTTTTTCGAGGAACCACTCGTTCCGGTGGGAGCTGAACCCGGTTCCGGCGACAACGCCGCCCTGGCCGCAGCGCTGCTCGGCTACTCGAAACGCAGCGGCCCGGATGACTTTTCCCGCCTGACCGCCTTTTTGGAGAAACATCCCCAGTCGCCCTGGACGGCGGCGCTGCTGACCGATTTGGGGCTGGAGTATTACAACACGGCTCATTATTCACTTGCCCTAGAGGCGTGGAGCAGGGCCTGGTCTTTGGCGAAGGATGCTGCGGATGCGAAGGGGAAAGCCATCGGCGACCGCGCCGCAGGCGAGCTCGCTTATATGTACGCGCGCCTGGGCCGGATGACCGAACTGGAAGCCCTCCTAAAATCCGTCGAGGGCCGGGTGTTCGTCGGGCCGGCGACGGAGAAAATCACCGGCGCGCGCGAAGGTCTATGGACCATGGAACATCGTCCGGAGATTGCCTTTCGCTGCGGCCCGCTGGCGTTGGAACGCATTAAGCGAACCGTGGATCCTCAGCATCCGGTGGTTGATATTATCAACGCATCCGCTTCGACGCAGAAAGGGTTGTCGCTGGCGCGGGTCGTCGAACTCTCGAAAACGGTTGGCCTCAATTACCAGATGGCCTTTCGCCACCCGGGTGCGAAGTTTGTGGTTCCGGCCCTGGTTCACTGGGGAGTAGGCCACTACGCTGCCTTGGTGCGGCAAGAGGGTGACCGATATTTGGTGGAAGATCCAACTTTTGGAAACACTGTGTGGATGACGCGGCAAGCCTTGGAGCAGGAAACCAGCGGTTACTTTCTCATCCCCTCCGCCCCGCTCGGGGACGGCTGGCGAACCGTCGCGGCACAAGAAGGCGGGACGGTTTGGGGCAAGGGTTCCGTCAGCAGCGCCGATCCGAGTCCAATCGGCCCCTGCGACCCGCAAAGTGGCGGCGCCAATTCATGTCAAAGCCCCTGCCCGCCCGGAGGCGGAGGTCGAGGCGACGGCGGCGACGGCGGCGATGGGCCAGCGCCAACCATCCCAGGCCAGGGAATGGCCGTCTCCAGCGTCCATTTCTCGACTGTCAATTTGAATCTCCGGGACCAGCCGGTCGGTTACTCGCCGCCGCTTGGCCCCCCGGTGCGGTTCTGGGTGCGCTACAACCAGCGGGATGCGTCCCAGCCTTCAATTTTCGCGTACGCCAACTTCGGCTCCAAGTGGACCTGCGACTGGCTCTCGTATATCACCGATAATCCTCAAAGCACTTCGGCGGACGTGCGTTTTTATATTCGCGGCGGAGGCACACGCACCTTCACCGGCTTTGACACCAATGCCCAGAATTTCAGCTACCAGCAGTATGATCACACCCGGTTGGGTCGCACCGGCGCCGCCAATTACGAGATGATGTGGCCGGACGGCTCGAAGCTCGTGTTCGGCCAATCCGATGGCTCCATCGGCACGTCGCGAAAGGTTTTTCTCACCCAGGTGGTGGACCCGTTCGGCAATATCGTCACACTCAAGTACGACAACAATCTCCGGCTCACAAACATCACTGATGCCATTGGCCAGGCCACAACATTGTCCTATGGTCTCACCAATGACATTTATAAAATCACGCGGGTCACCGATCCGTTCGGACGATTCGCGAGCTTCAGCTACGACTCGCTCGGACGGTTGACCAATATTACTGACGTCATTGGACTAACCTCGCAATTCATCTATGCAACAAATGGCGATTTTATCAGTTCCCTGATTACACCCTACGGAACCAACACCTTCACCAGCGCCGAAAACGGAACGATGCGCTCTTTGGAAACTTTATATCCCGATGGCAGCCGCGACCGCGTGGAATTCAATCAATCCGCGAACATCCCGAACTTCGAACCGCAATCGACAGTGCCGTCCGGAATGTCAACGGAAAATCTGTATCTGGTTTTTCGAAATACCTTCTATTGGAGCCGGAATGCGTGCAGCCAGGCCTATGGCGATTATTCCAAAGCAAGGATTTTTCATTGGCTGCATGCCGAGGACGAAAATTTTTCCTCGGGAATCCTGGAAAGCGCCAGGGCGGCGCTGGAGAACCGCGTCTGGTACAATTACGCCGGCCAGGCCACCCCAAACATCGTTGGCGACAACAATCTTCCCACCCGTGTCGGCCGTGTGCTCGATGATGGCTCGACTCAGCTTTATACCTATTCGTATGACGGCTTCGGTCATGTCACGAGTAGGACTGATCCGGTCGGACGCACATTCTCTTACACCTATGACGCCAACGGAATTGACCTGCTTGAGGTCCGCCAGACGCGAGCCGGGAACAATGAATTGCTCTCGCGCACGACCTATAACTCGCAGCACCTGCCCCTCACCCGGATCGACGCCGCCGGCCAGACCAACACTTATACCTACAATGCGCGCGGACAATTGCTCACCAAAACTAATCCGAAAGACCAGACGACGGCCTACAGCTACGACACGAACGGATATCTTATCATGGTGGACGGACCGTTGCCGGGAACAAACGATGTGGGCACCGCCACCTACGATTCGTTTGGGCGTGTGCGAACGAAGACTGATGTCAGCGGTTACACGGTGACTTTTGATTACGATGCTTTGGACCGCGTCACCAGAATCACCCATCCAGACGGGACGTTTGAACAGACCACCTACAACCGTCTGCAACCATCTGTGCTGCAGGATCGCATCGGACGGCAAATATTGCTGGAATATAGTCCGCTAGGTCAGTTGACCCAACGGACCGATCCGTTGGGCCGGGTGACACTTTTTCAATGGTGTTCTTGCGGGGACATTAAGAGCCTTACCGACCCGATGGGCCGCACCACGACATGGCGCAAGGATGTCCAGAACCGCATCGTGAGCAAGCAATACGGCGATGGCTCTCAAATCATCTACAACTATGAAAACACCACCAGGCGGCTTCGGCAGGTTGTTGACGAAAAACTCCAGAGCACCGAATTCAACTACAATTTCGATGATACGATAAGTTCCATCGCTTATGCCAATGCCACAGTCGCGACGCCACCCGTCAGTATGACTTACGACCCGAATTATGCGCGGCCCACATCAATGACGGACGGGACGGGCACCACACTTTACACATACAACCCGATAACCATCCCTCCTGGCTTGGGCGCGGGCAAACTGGCCGGCGTGAACGGCCCGCTGCCGAACGAGACAATAACCTACGATTATGACGAACTGGGCCGACCCGTTTCCACCGCCATCAACGGTGTAGCCACTTTTTTTACTTTTAACGCAGCCGGACAGATTGTGGCTGAAACGAACACCCTCGGTTTGTTCAGTTGCGCATATGATGGAAGTTCGGAAAGGATTTTGTCCGAAACATTTCCGAATGGCCAGACGACGGGGCGGACCTACGGCACGTTGCTGCAGGATTTTGCTTTGCAACGCTTGACTCATCTGGCCGGAGCAATGCCGGTTTCCGAATTTATCTATGGCTGGGATATCCCGGCCGACCGCATTACAAGCTGGTCTCAACAAATTGGCGCCCAGTCGCCCTCCTTTTATGCCTTTGCCTATGATGCCGTCAATCAACTCCTTTCGGGCTTGGTCACGAATGCGGGCCTGCACATGAATACGTTTGCATACAGTTATGACCTCGCCGGCAATCGTTTGACTGAACAAGCCGGTGGTTTGACCAACTCCGTGACTTGCAACGCGCTGAACCAGCTCAACGCAAGCTCCAACGGCTCGTCGCGGACAAATGAATGGGATGCCGAGAACCGGTTGGTTGCTGTCAATAGCGGCAATCAGCGCACGGAATTTGCGTACGACGGGTTGGGCCGGTTCGTTAGCATCCGCCAATTAACCAACGGCTCGCAAGCTTCACTCAGGCAATTCGTGTGGTGTGGCGATAAAATCTGCGAGGAACGCAACGCATCGGGCGCGGTCACCAAGCGGTATTTCAAGCACGGCCTGAGCATTGTGTCCGGCCCCACCGCCGGCAATTATTATTATACGCGCGATCATCTCGGTTCTATTCGGGAGTTGACTGACAGCAACGGGACCGTGCGCGCCGAGTACGATTACGATCCCTTTGGGCGAAGGACCCGCTTGTCCGGCGATATGGACGCTGATTTTGGATTTGCCGGCATGTTCTGGTCGCCCGAGGCCGGCCTCGCTCTCACCCGATATCGCGCCTATGATTCGAACATCGGCCGCTGGCTTTCTCGTGATCCGCTCCGGGACGCGGAAGTGAGAGAAGGGGCGAATCTATACGCGTATGTAAGAAATAATCCCGTTAATCTGCAGGATCACTTGGGCCTTTGCTGTACCGAGCATCAGCAGATCCTAACTAAACTTGACTATTATCATTATTACATGTGTCTGTACTGGCAAACCCATGTAATGACCCGTCTCAGCCGGTGGCTGTTGAGTACAGAGGAGGAAACACTGGAGGAATGTGGGCTCGCGGACGATGCTTACTTTGAAGAAAAAACACAGGATTCCCTGACGCTGTTTTGGGATTGCTTTGCCAGGCCCTGCGCCTGCGGGTCAAAACCAGGGCCTTACCCAGGTGGAGGTGGCCCGGAACCCGGTGAGTTCTCAAAAAACTTTGGCGACTGGTAATGTTTGAATTTAATAAATTTCACGAAGAGCAGAAAAGACCCGCGACGCGCCTCAGCGGCTTCGCCCTGACGGCAGCGTTTATGCTCGTGCTAGCCAGCCGTGTTTGCGGGCAAGGCTGGCAGTTCGCCTTCGATCCGGACGGGAACTTCCTGACGCAGACAGCGGAGATCTTCTCAGCGCCTCTGATCGTCTCCGGGCCTCAGACGCAGGTGGCCCAACCGGGCGAACTGGGATCGTTCATCGTAGTTTCGGCGGACCCGACCGGGCTTACCTACCAATGGCGCTTCAATGGTGATAAACTCCCGGGCATGACGAACGATACTCTGCTTCTGCTCAACGTCGCCTCCACCAACGAAGGCCAATACTCCGTCATCCTCTCGAACAACTCGGGCAGCGTGACCAGCAATCCCGCCATGTTATGGTTCGACGGCAATGGCAACGGCCTGCCCGACTCCTGGGAAATCACCTACTTCGGCAATTTGAATCAGACCGCCACCGGAGACTTTGACGGCGACGGCGTTTCCAACCTGCAGGAATTTCTCGATGGCACCAATCCGAATAATCCTGCCTCGGCTCTTTACCGGCTGACGGTTCTCACGGACGGCGGCTCCGTCTCCATCGTCCCGAATCTGCCGGCCTACACCAACGGCCAGGCCGTGACGCTCACCGCCACGCCTGCAAACGCCTTCCGCGCTTGGACCGGCGGCGTATTCACGCGCAGCAACACCGTCACGCTGACCATGACCACCAACCTGACGCTGTCCGNNGTTGGGCATCACCTGGACAAACGCAGCCGGCGGCGACTGGAACAATCCCACGAACTGGAGCCCCAATCTCATCCCCGGCTCGAACGACAATGTGTTCATCACTCTCTCGGCCTCGATAAACGTCAGCAATGCGACGGAGTGCGGGAGCCTGGTGCTGGGCGGTCTCTCCGGCAGCCCGACGCTGACCGGAAGCGGGACGCTCACGCTCCACGGGTCATCCGTCTGGAATCTTGGCAATATGAATGGCACCGGGCGGATCGTGATTGCGCCGGAAGGAACGCTGACTATAGCCAGCCTTAGTTCCCTCGCCTTGGGCTCCGGCACTTTGGAGAATGCGGGCATCTTAACCTGGAGCTACCTCGGAGGCGGCGGTTTGACTTTGTACGACGGCGCGGTGATCACCAATCGGCCGGGAGCAATATGCGAAGTCCAAGTCCCCGGCACCATCAGCTACGGGAGCGGCACGGCCTGCCGGTTCGACAATGCGGGGACCTTTCTCAAAACCATTGACGGTGGCACCGCCGCCTTCGGCAGCCTGGTGAACTTCAATAACTACGGCACCGTGGCGATTGATTCGGGCACGCTTCAATTGAGCGGTGCCTTTACCAATACCGGCACAGTGAACATTTCGTCCGGCGCGCTATCATGCAACAGTGGGGACTTGTTCTTTACCGGTCCGGTGAATTTGTCCCCGGGAACGACGTGTTTGATCTCTGGCACGGGCTCAGGCTCAAACATCTTTACAACACCAGCCACAGCCCTGGTCAATTTTACCGGCGGCACATTCACGTTGAACTCCGGCGCACAACTGAATGGCGACGGTCTCTATGAAGTGACCGGCAGCGCCACGCTCGCTGTCAATGCGGCGGTTTCCATTGAAAACCTTGAATTAAGTTCTATTCTTACCGGGTCGGGCACGCTGAGGGTGAGCAGCCTGCTGAATTGGTCCGGCGGCGCCATAAGCGGAACCGGACGGACACTGGTTGCCTCGGGAGCCACTCTGGACATCACGAACACCACTGTCTCACTCGACAGCACGCTCGAAAACGCCGGCGCCACGCTGGTTGCGGGCAACGGAAGGATCGGTGGGAACGGAGCGGTGATTACTAACGATCCCGGAGCGGTTTTTCAGGTGCAAAACAACGCCTCATTCATACAGTCAGGAAGTCTCTGCCGTTTTGATAATGCCGGCACCTATCGCAAGTCCGTGAGCGCGGGCACGAATTCCTTTGCCCCTGCCTTCGCCTTCAACAATTACGGCGAGGTGGATGTCCAGGCGGGCACACTGTTGTTTAACGGTGACCTGATTAATAACGGGATCCTGACGCTTCTGGCCGGGGCTACGAATCGAATGACGGACGGCGGTTCAGGCTCAGGCACGTTCACCGCGCCCGCAAATTCCCTGATGGAATGGTCTTCCGGCCCGTACACCTTGAACCCGGGCGCGCAACTTAACGGCGTGGGGCTTTATCAGATCAACGGAAACGCCTCTCTCATCGCCAGTACCGACGTAGCGCTCCAGAATCTCAATTTGGTCGCATCCGGCGCGAGGCTGGACGGAAACGCCACCGTCACTGTGAACAATGTCCTTAACTGGACCGACGGCACGATGACCGGCAACGGGACAACGATTATCGGTCCGAATGCGACCCTGAACCTGGCCAATACCGAGGCAGTCAGCCTGTTCCGCGCGTTGGAGAACGCCGGCACGGTTCTATGGACGGGCACCGGAGATATTGACTCGTTGTTTGGAACCGTCATTACGAACCGTTCGGGCGCCCTCTTCGATGTGCGGAATAATGCCAGTTTCACCTATGTGGGCGGCACCGCCTGTCGATTCGACAATGCCGGCACGTTCCGCAAGGAAGCTTCGACGGGCACGACCACCTTCACCAGCCTGTTCAGCTTCAACAATTACAACACCGTCGATATTCGCAGCGGTATCGTGATGGCGAACGGCGGGTACACCTGCACCACCAATTCGACGCTCGCCTGCGCGCTGGGCGGCACTAACGCGGGAACCGGCTACGGGCAACTCCAGGCGGCGGGCACGGTCACTGTGAACGGCGCACTCAGCGTGGGGTTGACCAACGGGTATGTGCCCTCGCCCGGTGACTCCTTTGCCGTCCTGACAGCTGGCACGCGCAATGGAACATTCGCCAACTTTTACTATCCGTCGAATGTCGCTACGATGCAGGTGAGCAACACCGCGACTTCANNTCTCGGTCACGGCTGTCGTTTTGCCACCGCCGCCGCCTGTGCTTTTATCGCCGCTGGTTTCCGGCACCAATGTGGTGATCACTTGGAGGACCGTCTCGAACACCACCTACCGGATCGAGTTCAATCCGGATCTGATCCCGTCCCACTGGAATGCACTCCCCGGCGACGTGCTCGGGCTCAGCAATACCGCCAGCAAACTCGACGCCCTCACTTCGAGCAATCGGTTCTATCGTGTGCGCATCCTTCCTTGACGATCAATTCCTTCATTCGCCGCCGCAATTCATTGCAGCCATCCTCAGTCCCTCGGTATCAATAGGCGAGGGTCGGTTTTCACCCAACGCCTAAAATCGAGGAATTTGCGTAAGTCGTTGGAGGCGAGGGTCGGAATCGAACCGAAACAGCAGCTTTATCAAAAGCTAAACTTTTATTCCCATCTCCCCGCCAGAACGCAAGATACAAAAACTACGCTGCTAACATTGAGAAATTCGCAGGTTTTTCTGTTTTCGTCAAGCCTTGGAATTAACTATCTGAAACTCCAAAATTACTCCGGCACTACTCCTTTATTACTCCGCTGCTGGCAGTTTTGCTGGCAGTCAAATACACAAAAGATTTTGCCGTTATCTAAAAATTCACCAAAGATTATCGCCGTGACCAACGCGCTTTTATGCTTCACTTCACCGGCTGATGGTCGGCCCTTTTCCCCTCACGACCACGCCGGTTCCATTCCACATAAAGCGCGTTCGTCGCGAGCGGCATCCGCATGATGCCGAATAATCGTCGTGCTTCCGCCTGTGACACGGCGACGGTCGTTTCACTCCGGCTCCGTTCCATCGGTCTCTCCACCTGCGCTTCACTTTCCCGTTCGCCCTGCCGCAGGCCGGAGCAAAATCAAAGCAAAGCCATCGCCCACTATTTGTAGCTGTGCCGCTTTTACATTGTGAACACAATTTTCATGCTCGCAATTAGCGGCTCGATTTAATATAAACACAAGACCACGCTGGCTGAATGCAGTGCGGATTCAGCCTTGGCGCGACGCCAAATTTACAAAGGCAGTCCATGATCAGGCATCTTGCATCAATACGTCGAGAAGGCGGTGAACCATGAGCCGACTTCAATTCGACACCTTTTTTCAAAAAGTCACGGGCAACTCGCCCTATGCCTATCAATCCCGTTTGGCAGAGAGCGATTCTGGCACGACCTGCAATTCTCAACTCATCAACATTCCAACGGGTCTCGGCAAAACGGCCGCTGTCGTTTTGGCATGGCTTTGGAATCGTGTTCAAATCCAAAATACAGCGTGGCCTCGTCGTCTCGTGTATTGCCTGCCGATGCGGACAGTTTTCAACGAAGAAACCATAATATGAACACAACAAAAGAAACCAAACCGTTAGACTTCGATAGCCTCAAAAAGGCTGTCACCGAGAATGCAGCAGCATTTCGCTCCCGAACCCGTCTCCAGCCTGCCGGGGGCGAAGGGGATAAAGTATTTCCGCCAACCTACGCGGGAGCGGTCTATGCGAAGGAGGATCGGCAGATCAATGGCGCGAAGGTGCCCTGCGTGCTGCTCGATTCAGTCCAAGCGCAAGCGAACCGACTAGAGGAAGCGCTGCAACGCGCGCTGGACGCGGGCACGCTCAAGAGCGTCCCGGTGCTGAATGTGGATTTCACCGGCCTTGGATTGCTGGATGAGATAGGGCGTGTGAGCAGCCTCGAAGCGCCACACCGGATCGCAGACGCTATCCTCCGTGACAGCCTTCATGACGGGCAGCCGTTCCGGAAGAGCGAACTGGGGAAGTCGCTGGATCAAGCGAGTCTGCAAAACGCTACTCCGCTCTACAAACTGTGCCCGACGGCGCTTGTTTTCGGTCTGTGGGATTCAACCGGACCGAAGGGCGGACTCGGCGCGAAATTCCAGCGGGCGCTCGTATCGGAAATCATCGGCGTGAATGCGGAGATCGGGGTGAAAACGAGCAGCCGAATTGATCCACTTGGCATGCGTGCGGCGGCAAAGGTGATCAAGAAGCCAGATGGCAGCTACGAACTCGCGGGCGATAAGGCGAAGGATGGCGTTTCTCCGTCGGAGGTGAATCATGGCAACATTCCGCCCGACATCACCAAACCCGGTGGCGCTGGTGGAGCGACGCTGGACTACGCCGAACAAACGGTTGTCCTCTCCCTGCCCGCGCTGCGCAAGCTGCGTTTTCCCGTGGATGGCAAGACGACGCCCGAGCGGGATGCGGCGGCGCGGACGGTTCTTGCAGCGCTGGCTTTCACAGCGGCCGCGCTGGCTGCGGAGAGTGGATTCGATCTTCGTTCCCGCTGTCTGCTCTGGCCGACTGCCGTGATGAAGTGGGAGTTACTGGAGACGCCCGGGAAGGCTCCAACGGAGTTCACCATCACGGCAAAAGACGCCATCAAGCTTTTGGAGGAAGCGGTGGCGGCAGCGGAAAAGCTCGGCTTGGTCTGGCAAAAGGAGCCGGTGAAGCTCACTCCGTCGCCAAATCTCGTCGCCCTGCTCAAGCGCTCGCAGGACATCACCGCCAAGACGCCAGCGGACGCCACGGCGGAATAAACCGAAGGCATCACCATGTTTGCCCTGGGAATTGATTTCATCACCGGTGTTGCGGTTATGACGGACGCGGCCAGCCGGGAAAAGGCCGAGTGGCCGCCGCATCCGGCCCGCGTCTTTATGGCGCTGGTGGCGGCGCACTACGAATCGAAGCCCCTACCCGAAGATGGCCGCGAAACAGAAGCGGCATGGGTTCATGAGCGCGCGGCTCTGGAATGGCTGGAAGGCCAGGGCGCTCCGCAAATGAGTTGGCCGGAAGCTTCGCCGCGCGACGTGGTGAAAGTCTATGTGCCGGTGAACGACGCCGGAGTTCCGCAAAATCCTGCCCGCGTGAAAGAATCTGAAATGCGAGCCGCGCTCGGCGTGATGCCTGATCAACGCAGTCGCCAGGAGCGGACATTTCCCACGCTGCATATCGGCGGCGAAGGTCCGGGTCGGCATGTCTATCTCCATTGGCACAACGCGGAGCCTTCGACGGAGATTCTAGCCGCGCTCACCGGACTCACGCGGAAGGTGACCCGCATCGGACATTCTTCATCGCTCGCGCTAGTTTGGGTTTCCGAGATGGAGGACGCACCTTCGCCTGCTTACGAGCCGAACGCGAAGGCGACCAAGACACGCCGGGGCGTGCAGCTTCGGATTCCTGCGCCGGGCTTCTTGGCAAAGCTTGACCAATGCTTCAACGCGGGTGAGATCGACGACTTCTTCGACCTTTCGGAAGCAATTTTAACCAGAACCGGCGCGGCAAAAAATCAGGCGAAAACAGCCTTTGAAGAACGATTCGACACGGCTTGGAGCACGAGCGCCAGCGCTCCGGTGCGAGTGCGTCCTTCGCCGGGGCGGACGGCGCATTACTCACGCGTGGACGAAGCGCAAGCTCTCATCGTCCCGTCGAGTTTCGATTCCGAACTGCTGGTGCTGACGAAGCAGGAAGGACCGGTGCTCGGCTTGGAATCCACAGCGGCCCTCACGGCTGCGTTGCGGGGATATTTGCTGCAAGCTGGCGAAGGCAAGCCGGAGTGGTTCACGGGCCACAGCGCGCCAGGACTGCCCTCGACCGGCGGGCACATGGCGCTCCTCCCGCTCGCGTTCGTGGGAGCGGAACATGCCGATGGTCACATCTTGGGATTGGCCGTGGCCTTCCCTCGGGCCATTCCGGCGGCGGATCGTGCCGCTTGTTTACGCGGGCGGCTGTTTGGCTCATCCGGTGATGACCTTGAACCGGAACTTCAGATGGGTAACCTCGGGACGTGGACGCTTCGACGCGAAGAACGCAGTCTGCCGCCGCTGGCTCTGCGGTCGGCGACGTGGTGCGAGCCGTCTTCCGTCTGGGCGAGTGTCACGCCCGTGGTTCTCGACCGGCACCCGAAGCACGATCAGCAAACCGAGCGGGCGCAGTGGCGCGATGAAGTCGCCGCGAGCATCGCCCAGGGTTGCGAGCGGTCGGGTCTGCCGAAGCCGGAACTGATTGATGTGGACAAAACATCGTGGCACCGGGGCGCGCCGCGCTCCCGACCCGGCCCCAGCGGGATGCCGTGGCTGCCCGGCAAGGAAGGCACCGCGCCCCGCCAGCAGGTGCATGTGCTCATCCAGTTTCCCTGCGAGGTGCAAGGTCCGCTCCTCCTCGGCGCGGGACGCTTCCGTGGCTACGGCCTCTGCAAACCACTCGGCTCCTTGCTCAAATGAATCCGCCACCCCTGACCTCCGACGATTTTTCAGCGTTCTTCCGCGAGCTATGGGGATCGGACTGCGACCCGTTTCCGTGGCAGCGTGAATTTGCCCGCCGCCTTTGCGCAGGGAAGGTGCCCGACTACGTGGCTGTTCCGACCGGGAGTGGCAAAACAGCGTGCCTCGACGCTGCCGTCTTCGCCCTCGCCATGCAAGCCGCTTTGCCAATGGCTGAACGCACGCAAGGCCGGCGCATTTTCTTCATCGTCAATCGCCGCGTCATTGTGGACGAGGCTTACGACCGCGCAGGAAAGCTCTGCAAAAAACTTCGGGACGTTGCTTCCGACTCCGTGGCCGGGCGGGTGGCCGCAGCGTTGCGCAAACTTTCCGGGGAAGTCGAGGCAGCCCCGCTAACGCGTGCGCAGCTTCGCGGTGGAATTTATCGGGACCGCAGTTGGGCCGGCTCGCTGCTCCAGCCGGTGATTATTTGCAGCACGGTCGATCAGGCGGGGTCGCGGCTGCTCTTTCGCGGCTACGGGGTCAGTCCCCAAGCCCGGCCAATCCATGCAGCCCTGGTCGCGCAGGACAGCTTGCTGATCATCGACGAAGCGCACATCAGCCGCCCCTTCATCCAGACGCTGGAATGGGTGAAGCGTTATCGTCTTCACCAACCAGCGGGGTGTGAGACTGTGCAGCTTCCATTTCAGCTTATTCAGATGACGGCGACACCTCCAGCCGACACGCGTGACGACCAAAAAATCACGCTTACGCCCAAGGATCATGAGCATCCGGTCTTGAAACCGCGCTTGCGGGCCGCAAAGCCTGCGCGCCTCATTGCAGAGCCGAAGGCGAAAGGAAAAGCTCGCGAGGAACAAATGGCGAAACGGCTGGCGGAGGAAGCCGAAAAGATTCTCGCGGAAAATCATCCGCGCTCCATCGCCATCATGGTTAATCGCGTGGCCACCGCGCGTTCCATTGCGGCAAAATTGGAGAAGGAACACACGGGCCGTGTGACACTTTTGATCGGACGCTTGCGCCCGCTAGACCGGGAAGCAGCGACGAAAGAAATCCAGGAACTCCTCAAGACCGGAGCGACCCCGAGCGCTCCCGAGTCCGGCCAGCTTATCGTTGTCTCGACGCAATGTCTGGAGGTCGGAGCGGACTTGGATTTCGACGCCCTCGTGACCGAGGCCGCGAGCCTCGATGCGCTTCGCCAGCGTTTCGGACGCCTCAACCGTGGCGGACGCGACATTGCCGCCCGCGCAGTGATCGTCCTACCCGGCGAGCAGGACTTGCCCACGGACAAACTCGACGAGACCGCACCGTGCGACCCGATCTACGGCAACGCCATCCCACGGACATGGCGCTGGTTGAGCGATTTAGCGCAAGACGGCGTGGTCGATTTTGGCATCAACGCGATGACCGCCGTAGTCGATTCGCTCCGCGCGACCGGTGGTTACGAAGCGTTTGCAGCCTTGCTCTCGCCGACCACCGATGCGCCGGTATTGCTCCCGGCCTATCTGGACTGTTGGGTGCAGACAAATCCCTCGCCTGCGGCTGATCCCGACGTCGCGCTGTTCCTTCACGGACCGCAGCGTGAGATGGCCGACGTGCAGGTGTGCTGGCGCGGCGATCTGCCCGAGGCAACGAGCGAAGACGAATGGACGGACATTCTCAGCCTCTGCCCTCCCACCACAGCGGAATGCCTGCCGGTGCCGCTGCATGTTTTCCGTGATTGGCTAGGCTCGCGCGGCAAGTTTGAGGACTCATCCGGCGATGTGGTCGAAATCCAGCAACCGTCCGACAAGAAAAAGAACGAGGAAGAGCGCGGCATTGTCGCCCTCGTCTGGCGCGGTCCGGACGACAGATTTTTTGCCCACCGCGCCTCCGATCTTCGCCCCGGCGACACAATCGTCCTCCGTGTTCAGGGCGGCGGATGGCAGGCGCTGGGACACCTACCCGGCGCTCCTGACGACCCGCAAGCCACACCAGACAAGCTATTGACCTACGAGGAAGTTCGGCGCGTCGACGTCGCTGAGCGAGCGACGGCTTCCGCGCGGCGTCGCGCGATCCTCCGAATCCATCCGACCCTTTGGCCGAAACCGGAAGAGAAAACTCCAGCCGCGGCGTTGAGGATNNCACTGGCCCATCGTGGAAATCAAAGAACTGCTGGCTCGTCTCCTGAACGACGAGAATCCCGGATGGGCGCTGACCAGCGACCAACGCGAAGTGATCGAACATCTGGCCAAGAAGGGTGTGCGTCTTTGCGCGGAGCCTTATCCCAGTGACCAAGGCTTCGCCCTCACCGCCCGCGATCTTCTTCCGCACCGCGATTCGGATGAAACAAACGAGACCGGCGATACCGACGCCGACGCGCTTTTGGAGGCATCCCAACCACAGGAACTCTGCAACCACACACAAGATGTCCTCGCCCGAATCGAAAGCGCCATTGCTTTGCTGCCCCTCTCTGCGTGGCGCGAGGCGCTGATCGCCGCCACGGCGGTGCATGATTGGGGAAAGGTCGATCCGCGCTTCCAAGCCATGCTGCGCGGCACGACTCCTTTCGCAGTAATGGCGAGCGAGGTCTTCCTCGCGAAGTCCGGCTCCATCGCTTTCTCCGCCGCCGCCCGACGCGCTGCGAGGCAGCGCGCTGAACTGCCGGAAGGCTTCCGCCATGAAATGCTGTCAGTCCAAATGGCGGAAAATTCCGTGGGCGCGACAGCGCTCCCCACACATCCTGTCCACCATGCGCTGGCGCTGCACCTTATCGCCACCCACCACGGTTACGGTCGCCCCTTCGTTCCGCTGGTGGACGACGACGCTCCGCCCGCCGTAAGCCTGTCCATGAACGGCGAAATGATCCTCATCACCGGAGCCGAGCGCCTCGAACATCCCGCCCACGCGCTGGACTCCGGCCTCGCCGAACGCTTTTGGCAGATGAACCGCCACTACGGCTGGTGGGGCATCGCTCTCCTCGAAGCAGTTCTCCGTCTCGCCGATCAATCTGCCAGTGCCAACCCGCAAGCAATCGCGAAACCATGAGGATTTCATCCACCGAATTAACCCTCCCGGCATTGCAAGGTTCGAGCTTGCTCGGATTCTTGGCCTCACTGGGTGCTTTCCGCACGCTCGCCATGCTGCCGGAAGCGAGCGATGTCCGTATGCGATGGGTTCCCGGAAGAGGCTCGTATTGCCCCGTGCTCTGGTTGCCCTCGCCAGCAACTCCCGAGGTGATCGTCGAAAAACTGCATGCCGCATTGCGCGGTCTCGCCGGCCACTACGTCATCACCGTGGACAAGGATTTGAAGATTCCTCGCGGTGTCTTTCGCAAACTCGCCGCCAAGGCAGTCGAAGACTTTCTCACCCACACCGACCCGATGGCCGCGAGCATGGTCGCGGCATTTGGCTGCGACGCGGTGGGAAACGAAGACGGCACAATCGAAGACACCGCGTTTCGGACGATGAGCGGTGCAGGCCATCAACACTTCCTAGAGTTCATGAACGTGCTGGCGAAGGAAACGACCGCAGAGCAACTGCGCGAAGCGCTATTCGGCCCGTGGCGCTACCGTGATTCTAGCCCTACCATGCGGTGGGATGCGGAGGATGACCGCCGCTACGCCCTGCGATGGGATGAGCCATCGAAAGACCCCGTCCGCACCGTGCGCGGGGCAAACCTCCTAGCCATCGCTGCGTTACCGTTTCTTCCGGTCGTCCCCACTTCCAGCAGCACGGTGGCCACCACTGGCTTCAGCGGTCGAAGCAGCCGTGACACCTTCGTCACATGGCCGATCTGGAAGGGATGGTTGGCGCTGGATGCTGTTCGTTCGCTCTTAGGCTTTAAGGAACTTCAGGAGCGAAGCGAAACTTCTATTAAGTGCCTTGAGATGTATGGCGTAACTGCAACCTATCGAAGCCAACGAATTACTCTGGGAAAGTATAGGAATTTTACCCCTGGGGCCTCCATGTGAGCGCTCAGTCGCATTCAACCGCAACCGACTAAAACTATGAACGACCAAGACCCATCAGCTTCGTCCGAAAACCGTTTGAGTGAACCCGAATCGTCACTGAAGCCAAGGGGTCTTTCGCCAGGCACATCGAGGGCAAGGTCAGACCACAATCGTCAGCCGCGCCAGCCCGCGACCGAGCCACAGCAATTGAAGATTGTGGTGCGCGTTGCACGAGCCGAAGCGCCGTCGAGCGAAGCACCGAAGCCCATGGCTGAAATCTCGGCTCCGCCCGTCTCAAGTCCTCCGCCGTCCCAGGATGCAAATTTGCAGACGCCCGCCGCGCTGGAACCTTCAGAGCGCAGAGTGCGCGCGGAAGCCGAACCACAGCAGATTCCCGCGCGGATGCTGAACGAGTTCGTTTATTGTCAGCGGTTGTTTTATTACGAATTCGTCGAAGGTGTTTTTGTCGAGAGCGTGGATACGGTGCGCGGCGGTGCCATACACCAGCGCGTTGATTCGGGCAACGGCGCTTTGCCGAAGGCCAAACGGAAGTCGGAAGCCGACAAGCCGAAAGAAGTTGAAGTAACAAAAACTGATGCCGCTGACTCACCAAACAAAGGGCCTGAAACGAAAAACGCCGAACCCGAAACGATTCACTCGCGTTCCGTGCAGATGGGTTCAGAGCGATTGGGTGTCGTTGCCAAGATGGACTTGGTTGAGTCCAAGACGGAGAAAGAGGATTTATTCACGGCGTTGGAAGTCTGCCCGGTTGATTACAAGGCGGGTGCGCCCAAAGAAGGAGAGGAAGCCAACGAATTGTGGGACACCGACAAGATGCAGCTTGGGTTGCAGGCACTGATTCTGCGTGACAACGGTTACACCTGCAACGAGGGCGTCATCTATTATCGTGCCACCAAGCAGCGCGTTCGCCTGTCGATCACTCCTGAACTGGAGAATTGGATTCTCCAAAACATTGCCGAAGCCAAGCGGATCGTTACCGGACCGATTCCGGCACCGTTGATCCATTCACCAAAGTGCGTGCGTTGTTCGCTCGCGCCGGTTTGTTTGCCGGACGAAACACGGATGCTGGCACAAACTTCGATAGCGATTGACGTAAGTGTGCGGGAGAAAACGGGCGCGCCTGCAATCGAGCCGTCTGAAGATTCAAGGCGACCAACGGGAGAGCCGCCCCGAAGATTGATTGCCGCGCGAGACGATACCCGTGCGCTTTATCTGAACACTCCTGGTTATCGTGTGGGATGCAAAGACGAGGTATTGGTTGTCAAAGAAAAAGACCGGGTCATTGAGGAAGTGCGGATGCGGGATGTCTCACATGTGGCATTGTTCGGCAACATCCAAATCTCGACTCAAGCCATTCAATCGCTCTGCGAACAGGAAATTCCAGTCACCTATTTTTCTATGGGCGGCTGGTTTTATGGGATTACTCGCGGCCACTCATTGAAGAACGTGTTTCTGCGCATGGAACAATTCCGATTGGCACGCGACGAAATGATGTGCCTGTCATTGGCGAGGCAGTTTGTGCATGGAAAGATTCGCAACCATCGCACGCTGCTGATGCGAAACCATCTGGAGCCGCCAGAGGCGATCATTGGGAAACTCAAGCGGGCATCCGAGGATGCGCTGGTCGCAACTTCCATTGAAGAACTTCTTGGAATCGAAGGTGCCGCCGCGAGTCAGTATTTCCAGCAATTCAGCGGCATGGTTAAAGTTGAAGACGACCTGCCCGGCCTCGAAACGCAACGGAAAGATGACAGGCAACTCGCGTTCAATTTCAACTTTACAAACCGCAACCGCCGTCCGCCAACCGATCCCGTCAACGCCATGCTCTCGCTGGCTTACAGTATGTTGGCAAAAGATTGCACGCTGGCCGCACTGGCGGTGGGTTTTGATCCTTATCTGGGATTCTACCATCAGCCACGTTTTGGACGACCGGCGTTGGGTCTGGATTTGATGGAGGAGTTCAGGCCGCTGATTGCGGAATCCACGGTGTTGAGTTGCATCAACAATCGCGTTATTACGGAAAAGGATTTTGTGCGTGCCGGCCAGGCGGTGAATCTAACCGCACCGGGACGCAAGCGCTTTTTCCAGACGTATGAGCAGCGCATGAGTTCGCTCATCACGCATCCGTTGTTCGACTACAAAGTCAGCTATCGTCGGGCGCTTGAGTTACAGGCGCGACTATTGGCAAAAACACTGACTGGTGAAATCGGTGAATATATTCCTTTGATGACGAGGTGATCTATGCGCACGACCTATTTAGTTTGCTACGATGTTGCAGATGCCAAACGGCTGCGGCGCGTATTCAAAACCTGTGGAAATTTTGGCGACCACCTTCAATTCTCGGTGTTCGAGTGTGACTTAAATCCATCTGAAAAGGTTGAACTGGAAGCAGCCTTGGGCGAAATTATCAACCACGACGAAGACCAGGTGATTTTTGTGGGGTTGGGACCGGCGGAGGGGCGAGGTGACCGAGTAATCACCGCGCTCGGATTGCCTTACACGAAACTGGATGCGCCGTGTTATGTGGTTTGAGGCATTGGTGATCTTTGACAACTTAACCTGCGAGCGGCGAGGTGATGCGAAAACTCCCGCTGGCGCTCGCATGATGTAACCACCTTACAGTGAAAGAATAATGACGAGACCACGAGACAGTATGAACATAAGAGCAACGCAAACAGCGCAGGCGGTCGCAATTGAAGTATTGCGAGGTTGCGCCAGAAGGAGTAACAGAGAGGCCATTTCCGCGCGCGCGCGCGCGCGGCCCCGTTGAAGCCACGTAGTAGGTTCGACCATTTAGTTTTTTGTCCAATTTCCGCGCGCGCGCGCGC
>PLJQ01000188.1:4671-24435 GCA_003140275.1 Limisphaerales bacterium | reverse complement strand
GCTTGAATCTCACGGGGATCCTCATCGTAGCCCTCAATGGCGAACATCATGCCGTTGATCATCTCTCGCAGCCGTCTGCCGGTGGGCAGTTTGTCCGGCCCGTACAGGTTGAGGAAATGGCTGAAGTCGCCGCGCTCCACCTTCTCGCGGCTGAATTGGTAGAAGATGATGTCGCTGGCCATGCCTGTCCGCTCGCTCATGCGACGCACGCCAAATGGTCATTGTGAAAATCAATGGAGTCCAAACATCGCCTGAAATGCGGGACACTCATTCCGTTAAGTTTCATAGGTTGTTTTGAACCGCAGTTCAAGAATCATCCGCAACGCGGGACACCCTGGCTGTTAGAACGCAAGCCGATGGTCCAGCCCACGCGAGTCTATTACTCCAAGTCTGTCGCTTCGCCAGCTTTGTCGAGTCTTCTTCCCAAGCGCTGCGAAGTTGACTCGGAATTGACAGACTGGAGTTTTCTAATTCGATTGCACCAAAACCCTCGTTAATCATTGCGTTCATGCCTGATTTAATTTGTGTAAAAGCAAATCCAAATTCCTCTCATGGGCGAGCCTCGCAAGGTTTCAAACCTACGCCCTACGCTTTTTCTTAGAAGACTTCTTATGGGGGTGGCCCTGCCTCGCGCCGCGCCGACCTGCCGGCTGAAACTGAAAGCGACGCATCCTTGGTCAGTCACCTCGGCCGCCAGATCGCGCTCCGCAATACCTGGCCTTTGATTTCTCGAACGCCGCCTGACCTCGCGGACCCAGGCCGCGCACCCATCCGCCCGCCGGCGGCTCGCAGCCCGGACAACTTTGTGACCCGTCAGTTAGTTTGGAGGCAGTCCCCATCATTTCGCCGTTGCAATCTGGATTTCTTCGATGCGTTTTTCCCAAGCCTTAATCGCTTCCGCCGCCGCCTTCGGTTCCCATTTGTGCTTTCCATTCGGCGCAGATTGCCCTTTGCGGTCGCCTTCAACAATCGTGCCTATCACCTGGACTCGGCGGGCCTTGGCCTTGATGTTTTTGAGCGCCAGCTTCGCTCCTTCGATCATCATAGTCGCGTTGGAAGTGTAGAGCGGTGTTGGCAGGAGGCTAAAAACCGGAATTTCAAATAGTTTCTTCTCTTGGGAGAGTTCGGTGACAGGCGTTGTGTCACAAGTGACGGCGAGAGCCCGGTTATCACAAGCGATTTTCTCACTCGCGTTTTTGTTTACCAGCGTTTTCATTATAGGAGATTCTATTAAAGTGGTGGTACAGTGGCGGGCATGTTTTGGCGCAGTGGTGGCCATGTGATGGCCTGTTAGACCGGCGTCCTCGCCAATTAGCCGGCCCGTAAGTGCGGCTTGGCTCGCGTCGAGCGTGGCTGGCCTCTTGCCCTCCAAGAATGCTCGTTGATTGCGGATGGCGTCGGTCATCGCCGTGTCGTCGAAGCGGCGAAGGGTTTTGGTGGACAACCGGATCGTCTTCATCTCGATCACCGCCTTGCGCAATTCCGTTTCGGTCATGCGATGGCTGTAGTAACTCAAGCGCCGACCATACGTGACGCGGGCGAAGAACTTGCGCGCCTGGAGGCGGTCAAGCAGCGAGCGGAGTTGCCAATTGGAAAGCGGCTGCGCGTCGTCCTTGCGCCGCGGGAGTTCGGCCACCTTCACCTGCTTGCTCTTATAGCCGAGCGCGCGCCAGCGGATCCGGTTCTGCGAGATGAGCACCGGGCCCTGCTTCCGACCGATGACAGAGTAAATGGCGGCCAACACGCAAAGCTCGCGTGGAGTGATTCCTTTTCCGTCACGGGCTTCAAAGACGAGGCTGGTCTTGAGCCGAACCATCGCGTCGTCTCCGTGCCGCTGCTGAAAGTTGCCGTAAAAGTTCGACAGAGCCGCGTGCTCGCACAGTGTACGCTTGACAGTGCTGAGCGTGACGTTCGTGACGGATGCGCCGCACACCGCGATGGCGTGATTCGTGTTGTTGCGCTCAAAGTCGCGCGGCAATCGGCCTTCCGTCACTTCGGTTTCAAACAGCCGCTGGCGTTCATCCGCGTTGAGTTTGCTCCACCGCTTCGCTCCGGCCTCCATAACGCCGTAGGCTATGATCGCGTCAAGCCGTTCACGGTCTGAACAGCCGTAGGCCAAGGCGCAGAGGGGTACTTGGAAATAAGTCGCGCATTGGCGCGCCGCGTGGACGTGCTTGTTCATGCGGCAATTTTCCAATCTTTGGAGATTAAAATTTCGACGGTGCTGTCAAAAACATTTGCAAACATCATCGACCTTGCATTTGTGGAAATGCTGCCGCGCGTCGTTGGCGGCGGAAGTCCGGAAAATGTCCGTTGCGAGATCGTGGTCGCAAGACACCAAAAGTGCACTGAGTCGCGTTCCTATCATTCATACACTTCGGGACATCTCGGTTGGCTCGGTCATGCTCCACCGTTAGCTCTCCTACCACCGTTCCGCGATGCTCAGGGCACGGCGTGTTGAGTGAGGCGGGATTCATTCAGAACATTGGCTTTCACTTTCTTCGGCGCGTGCGAAGGTTTTGAAAACTCCCCGGCCTGAGCACGGCGCAGGAACTTTTCCATGCCTTCGCGCATAATGTAAGGTTTGCCGGCGATGTTGACGATGCCGTCGAGCCATCCGTCCTGCCGCCATCGCCAGAGCGTTACGGGAGTTCGGCCAAGTTGCCGGGCAAATTCCGCAAGCGACGTAAGCGGGGGCATTTTTGCTGTGTCTGTAATCTCATCTAATTGCATATGTCTGCAAAAGCGGTATTGTCAAATTATGCAACACCGGATCGCCACAGACTTTCACCGCACCACAAAGTGGCGAAGGCGGAAGCGCCTGGATGCCATTGAACGGATCAGTCGGCACGGACGGAGAGAGCACAGCGACAAGACCACTGGAAGTTTCATCTACTTTGTCGCGAGTGTGATTACGCTATTGAAAGAGAAGGGGTATGTTCACTATGGCGACATTTTTCAGACTACTGGAAGATCAAATCGACGTTGCTATTATCGCGCCCCGTCAGAAGTCTTGGAAGCGTTATTGCTAATCGGACTTCCACCAGCAATGATGGCGGTCGCAACCTGCGAAATGGTGCCCTTGAATTATCACACGCGCGGCGGACCTGATTCCGCTTCGGCAAATGATTTGTTTTGGAAAGCCAGAGCCGCCGTTAGAAAAACAGAGTTCGACCGGCTACGCGATCAGCTTAGGAAGGATGGTTATTCTGAAAAGGACATCGACGTTTGCGATCGCTGCCTAGCGGATCTCAGCGACAAGGACCGGCGTCCAATTTTGGCGGAACTATTGCAAGACCAAGGCTCCGAGGAGGAGCGCCACTTTTTAGGGCACCGTCAGTCTGCAACTAATCTTTCCTGCAAAGGAACTCCACCGCATCGTGTCAATTTCATTGGTGCGAATCTCAGCCGAGCGATGGCGAGCTATTGGCGCAAACACCGGCAGTTCCAAGAATGCAAGGAATGGTTGTGGTGGTTTCTGAAGTCCGCTCCATCGCATCCTTACCGCAATTCCGTTGTCACAATACCAAAACTCGCGAACGCAAAATTTGATGAGTTTATGCGAAGTCGACGAATAGAGAAGACCCAGGCTTTAAATTAAAGCTGGAATTTTGGCAGAGGCTACTCGTTCGCAGCTTTTTCCAAAACTACCGGCCCAAAACTTACCCGCTGCGCTGCCGCTTTCGTGTGGGTGTCGGCCAAGTGCCCATAGACTTTGCCGATCAAGATTCCGCCGTCGCGGTGTCCGGCCCATTTCGCAATCGTCATAAAATCAATCCCGCTCATCACGCAGAACGAAATGAACTGGTGCCGCATATCATGGAAGCCAACGCGCCTGAGTTTGGCATGAGCGCGGGCCAGTTCCAACGATTCACGAAAACTGATGGCGTGAATATCCTTGTCGCCGCGTTGCGGTGACGGGAAAAGCCATTGCGAATCAGGAGCGCGGCGGGTTTGCATGTCGAGTAGATGCTTTTTCAACGCCGGGTTGAAATCCACCATCCGCGCCGTCGAGTTCTTGGTGTTGCCGTCCGCGCCGATGGTAAGTTGCTCCCGTTTGAATTCCACGTCGGCCCATCGCAGAGCCAGCGTTTCATTTCGTCGCGCGCCACAGTAGGCCATGAGTCGGATGTAATCACAAAACTGTTGACCGTTCTTTGTCACGGGCGAGCCGTCTGGTTTTTTGGCCTTCGCGGCGGCACAGAGCTTTTCGAGTTCTTCGGGCGTGAATAATTCGCGCGTCGGGGGCGTGGATTTCAACTCCCGATTGATGCCGGGCGGCACGGGTAGCTCAGTGATGTGTTCGTCCACGTCGCGGGCCTGCTTCAAGACGTTCCGAAAAGCGATGATGTCGAGCTTCACCGTGCGCTTGCTCATTTCAGCGGCCAGCCGTTTCTTCATAAACCCGGCGACGTGTGCCGGTCTGATCTTGTCGAGCCGGATTCCGCCAAGATGTTTTTTCCAAAGCGCGATGGTGGTTTTCTCCTTGGCGATGGTGCCGGGTTTCTTTGTCCCCTGCCCGGCCTTGATGGTCGCCAGGTATTCGTCGGCATAGGCGGCGAACGTAGGCGTCCGGCCGAGTTTGGGCAGCGTATCGTCGCTGCGCTGAGTCCGGAGCCGGTTCAGTTCCGCGATGGCCTGCGGCACCGTATCAACCGCGTTGCCGTCGCTGTTCACCAGCGGCACCCGGCGGACGCGCTTCTCGCCATTACTGAAATTCTCGATGGATAAGCGCGCATAAAAGCGATCTCCCCGTTGCCAGAGTCCGCGCACAGGCTGCTTGCGCCCATCGAGGACTTTTGCGAAAGTCGGCGCATGAATGTGTGCGTTGATGTTTTTGCTACTCCGCTGGCTTGCGTTGTGTTTCATGGCGTTAAAGTGGCACAAATGGTGGCACAACGTCAAGCGCGATCTTTCAGACATCGACAAAATGCCTGTAAACATTGGATTGCCGGTATGGCGAAATGGCAGACGCACAGGNNAGTCGTGTCGGTTCGAGTCCGACTACCGGCACCAATTTCCATTAGACCGCGTACCGCAAGCGACGGAGAACCGGCCTTTACTTCAACGCTCCTTCGACCATTTTCTTGAAACCGGCGAGTGACGTATCCGCCAGGGCCTTTGGGCCAGTCATGCGAACAAACACGCTGCCCTCGTCCGCTTCGATGATCGCGCCGGCCAAAGCGTAACCCGGCATCGGCGTCTGCGGACCGCCCGGCATGCCGCTCTTGTAGGTTCCCGCCGCCTGCACGTAAGTCACCTTGTGTTTGCCGATGGTTGTCTCTTCGATCTTCGCGTTGAGCTTTTCGCGCGGCTCTTGAGANNTCTTGAAATTGTCCCAGCCAACGGTCCACATTCGCCTTCGTGCCGCCGCCGCTGACCGATCCAAAGTGAAAAAAGATGACCTCGGCGCTGGTTTTCGTTTTGGCATCCACCACTTTAAGTTGCGCCTTGCGCATTGGCGAAGTCACATCCACCCATTCCCAACCGGCGGGCCGGGTGAAAGTGAATTCGCTGACTCTGAAAGTCGCAGGTGAATCGGCCAGCAAAGCGCCGGCGTAAAGCGACGCAAGCAGCCCAACGAATGTAATCAACGCAAAAGGTCGTAAAGTCAATTTCATGCGTCCCGATTAGAGAACGTGCATCAGCGTTGAGCAAGCAAGAAATGTGGCTCGACCCACAGGGGCGGCGTGGACGCAGGCTTTGGAGTGCGCAGGCTTGTCGGCGCTTTGAAAAGGCGACTTGTCGCCGTCGACATCGCGGTGCATTCGCGCACGCCGTGCCGCTGAACGCGGCACTGCTTCGCCGACCAGTCGGCGAAGCGAAAAAAGCGGTGACGAGTCACCGCACGCCAAAATGCGGAATGCTTGACCGCCACCTCCGGTCGCACCCGGGTAGCCACCTTGCTTGACAAGCTTTTGCCACGGTGGGACGATTGCAACCAGACCAATATGACGACAAAACCAACAATCAATTGTCGCTCACTTACATGTCGTTAGACGACCTGAGCACATCATCTTGCAACGCGAGCTTACTTACGAATGGACACCGGAACTTGTGCGGATTGGCGCTCGACGATTCATCTCTCGTTACGCCGGTCGCTCTCTTATCGCATTTCTCATTGTGTTAGCTGTCGGTATCGCGGGCTTGGTGATGGGAGATGGGGGATGGTTTTTGGTGGCTCATCACTATCCTTCCTATCGTTTACGCTCTAATTTGGGTTCGTTACTATCTTCAAGTGACAAAAATTTCGGATGAGATGCCAGACCGGCACGTCACTGTTCATGTCGAAGCGGAGAGCATCACGTTTCAGACAAGCGAGCACACATCCACCATGAAGTGGTCGCTCATCAAAAAACTCTGGAGCTTTCCCGATGTCTTGTTAGTGTTCACTTATGGTCGGTGGAATTATTCGATGATTCCAGTTGCACCACTTGGAGAGGAGTTAAGACGTTTCATTGAGGACAAAGTCAAAGAACATGGCGGGAAGGTCGTCTGAGCCCTTGAACCAATCGCTGCACGCAGATGGCTTACAGCGGCGCTCATCGGAGCAGAACGGACGACTAAAGAGACCAGCGATCTCTCAGATTACTATTTTTTGACGATTGGCAGGGGAGCAACCAACGCTTCAAGCTGTTTGATGTCGAACGATTCCAGCAGACCGAAGCAAAATAGTTCCGGCTTCTGTTCCACCGTCCAATTCTGCTCGATGATTTCCTTCAAGCTCCCGAGCGCACCGTGAAGCTCCAGGCTGTCGATGGCCTTTGGCTCCAACCCGGCAGCGACCAGAGCAATCAGGCTGGAACGCGGCCCGACCCCAACCACGCTGACGGATTCTTTCTCACGCTGTTGCTTTGACCAGCGGGCAATCGCAGTCAGTTGACCCGCCTGCACTCCCAATGGTCGCTCGCCTACCGCCGCAACCAACAGCGCAAAGAGGTAATCGCGCTGGGCGATTTTCGATTCGCCGAAGTAAAAAAGGTCAACCGCCAAAACCCGCTGACCGGCGGCCAGAAGCCGTTCAGCTTCCGCAGCGACACTCTTGCGTCCATCGTCAGCAACCAGAATCGTTGTGCCGCCCGGCTCGCCACGAACGAGTTCGACAACCGGCGCGGTCCAGTCGTTTCCAAGTTTGAGTTTCCAGAACGTCGCCTGCACTCCATCCTCTTCTTCGCTGCCAGTCTTCGCTGCACCGACCTGGTAATCCTTCGCGTGGACGATGGCGCGGAGTTTTTCATGGTTGGTTTTCTGCCATCGCTTCAAGGCTGATTTGTCAGGCGGCACTTCGGAATGGCGCGGCAAATCTTTGCTCAAGATCAGGGCCAGCGAATTAAAGTTGGCGTTTTTTTCCGGCAATTCGACTTGAAGTTGTTCCTTCGTTTTCACTTCGGTTTCGCTGGAGATTTCCTCGGGGTTGAATTTGGAATCACCGGGATAAAAACTGTCGCCCAACATCCGGTAGTGTGCCTCGCGGTTGTCCTTTTCAAAATTGTGAGTACCGGGATCGTAGTTGATGTGGGAGCGAAGATTCTCCGCTTTGCCGTAAAGTTGGAAAATCGGAAGGGCGGCGTCCAACAGCGGCTGCAAGGCGTGGTCGGAGGCGAAACAGCAGTCGTCCTTGGCGTTGTACGTCAACAGTGTCGGTCGCGGCGCGCGCATGGCCGTCAGGTGCGTGTAATCAACTACGGTGGCCAGATCGCATGGCGTTTGCTCGGAATCGCCCAAGTCGCTGAGATTTCGAGCGCGGGTGCGAAAGCCGGAATAACCGGCCACCGGATTGGAGAATGTGACGCGGGTATCGAGACCGCTGATAAAAATCGTCTGCCAACCGCCGCCGGAAAGGCCGCTGACGGACACTCGTTCGCAATCGGCATGCTCCAAGGACAACAGCAAATCCAGGGCCCGTTTCATGGCCAGGTAAAACGGCGCGATACCGCTGGTGCCGCAAAGATCGAGTTGGTTCATTCTGTAATGCTCGTAACCGCCTCCCTTGAGCTGGCCCATGTTGAACCATTCCACGTTGAGCGCCAGCATTCCGCGCTTCGCCTGGTTGATGCAGCGGATTTGTTTGTAGGGCGCGGCCTTGCCGTTGGGATCATGGCCGTTGACGTCGAGATTGACCGGCACGTTGCCGGAAAGATTTTCCGGTTCGTAAAGCAACGCCGGAATCCATAAACCCGGCAACGCTTCGAAGCGAAGTTTTCTTATGCGATAACCAGGGCCGCCTTCGATGGTATCAAGCCATTCCACTTTCGCCGTGGCATCGCGCCAACGGGCGGCTTCGCCGCGAAAGACGACGCGCTCAAGAGTCTGGCGGCGTAGTCGCCCGGCCAGTCGGTACCATTCACGCGCAGTTTTGATTTCGGGCATCAACGGCACGCGGCTTTCGGTGAACGCTTGCACCTCAGCCAGGGTCTGTGTCGGGCCAATGATTTGGCGGTTGAGCCAGGTTTCCACCGTGGCCGCGGCCTGGAGTGGCGTTGACAAACCAATGAAACAGAATCCGTGGAGGAGATTGCGAAATGGAAAACGCATAAATGGATTGAATTGCGGAAACTAAACCACATCGCGTCCGGGAAGAAAACGAGTTTTTTGCGGAGCGCGGGCAACGGGCGCAACTGGTCGCCCGCACTGTGGCGGCAGGCGAGACGCCTGCCGCCACAAAAATTTATTGGCGGTGACAGAATGCGCCCCGGTCGAAGCGGCCTTTTGCCGGCAGACTGTTTGAAGCGGATAAAGATTTGCCGCCGGTTCAGTTTTACCCTAAACAACGCTCGTTCCTGCGACCGAAGGGTATTGAAGAATGCGTGGAAATGATCCTGCCCGCCGGTTGACAAAAATATGAACAGATCTCGAAGGTTATTTTTATACGGCGCTCTCGTTCTTGGTTCGCTCATCATCCCTGTCCGCCCAGCCGGTTTGCCGCCGGGCGAGGCCCTGCGTCGCATAAAAGTCGCCGACGGTTTCACAGTTAAACTGTTTGCGAACGAACCGGAAATCCGTCAACCGCTCACGATGAGTTTCGACGAACGCGGTCGGATGTGGGTCATTCAATATCTGCAATACCCGAACCCCGCTGGTTTGAAGGCCGTCAAGGTCGATCAATATCTGCGCACCAAATACGACAAATTGCCCGAACCGCCGCCGCGCGGCCCAAAAGGCGCTGACCGCATCACCATCTGCGAAGACACCGATGGCGATGGCCGCGCTGACAAATTCAAGGATTTCGTCGCCGGACTGAATCTGGCGTCAGGTCTCGCGCTGGGGCACGGCGGCGCATTCGTGGTGCAGCCGCCGTATCTGCTTTTTTATCCGGACCACAACCACGACGACGTGCCGGACGGCGATCCCGAGGTTTTGTTGACCGGTTTCGGAATGGAAGACGCCCACGCGTTCGCAAATTCATTGACCTGGGGGCCGGACGGGTGGCTTTATGGCGCACAGGGCAGCACGGTGACGGCGAACATTCGCGGTGTTGAATTTCAGCAAGGCATCTGGCGTTATCACCCCTTGACGAAGGAGTTCGAGTTGTTTGCGGAAGGAGGCGGCAACACTTGGGGACTGGATTTCGACGAGGAAGGCAACATCATTGCCGGCACGAACTGGAGCGACCAAATCGCGCTGCACCAGGTGCAAGGCGCCTACTATGTCAAAGGCTTCAGCAAGCACGGCCCGTTGCACAACCCTTACACGTTCGGTTATTTCGAGCACATTCCCTACAAAGGCTTCAAAGGCGGCCACGTAACGGCGGGGGGATCATTTATCAAGGGGGTTCGTTTCCCGCGCAATTCAACAACCACTACATCGCCGCAAACCTGCTTGCCAATGCGATCTATTGGCACGTGCTCGAACCTAAAGGGTCGAGCTTCATCGGCCATTTCGGCGGTGAACTTCTGACCACCGACGACCATTCATTTCGCCCGATCGACTGCACGATTGGACCGGATGGGTCGGTCTTTATCGCTGACTGGTACGACCAGCGTGCAACCCACGTCGATCCCCAGGACAACTGGGACCGCGACACGGGGCGCATTTACAAAATCGAATCCCAAGGAACGAAAGCAGTTTCAAAATTCGACTTGAGCAAACTTTCAAGCAAGGAATTGACGGACCTGCTGGCGCAACCCAACGATTGGGGCAAGAGAGAGGCACGTTGCCTTTTGGCCGAACGGCGCGACGCGGAAGTGATCCCGATTCTCCGCAGGAATATCCTCGATAGCAAAAATGACCGGCTCGCTTTGCAGTCACTGTGGGCACTTTACGTCAGCGGCGGATTCAACGACGCGCTCGCGGCAAAACTGCTCACCCATCCGAACCGAAACATTCGCACCTGGACGGTCCGCCTGTTGGGCGACGCGCGGCAAGTTTCACCGTCGATCCACAAGCAATTGCTCGCACTGGCCCGCACCGAGTCCAGCCCGGTTGTCCGCAACCAGCTTGCCTGTAGCGCAAAGCGATTATCGGGACAACAGGCATTACCCATCGTCAGCGAACTGTTGCTGCGCAGTGAGGATGTCCACGACCCGCAGATTCCGTTGTTGCTTTGGTGGGCGATCGAAGACAAGGCGATTTCACATCGTCCGCAGGTGCTGAAATTATTCGCTGATCCGGCGAATTGGAACGCGCCGCTCATTCACGAGCACATTATCGAGCGAGTGGCGAGACGTTATGCGGTCGAGGATAAGGAGGAAGGGTTTGTCGCCTGCGCCCGATTGCTCGAAATGGCACCGGGCCAGATCGATGCCACGCTGCTGCTGCAGGGCATGGAAAAGGCGTTTGAAGGGCGCGGGTTGGCGCGGGTTCCGTCGGCACTCGAGGCATCACTGACCAAACTCTGGAATCAAGGCGCACCCGACCTTACCCTCACGCGTTTCGCCTTGCGTCTGGGCTACGAGCCGGCAAAACGACACGCGTTGGAAATGGTAGCCAATCGCAACGCCCCTGAGAGCGACCGAACCGGCCTGATTGAAATTCTCGGCCAGACCGGCCCGACGGAATGTGTTCCCATTTTCGAAAACCTGTTGGATCCGGTCGAGCCGAAATCAGTTCAAACCGCCGCACTGTCCGCTTTGCAACGCTTCAGCGACCCGCAAATCGCCGCCAAAGTGTTGACACTTTATCCGCAAATGTCATCCGAGTCGCGCAAGGGCGCGCGGGGTTTGTTGTGCAGCCGGCCGGCCTGGGCACTGGAGCTTTTGAAAGCGGTGGAAGCCGGACGCGTGGCCGCCAAAGATGTTCCCGTCGATCAAGTCCGGCAGATTGCGTTGCACCGGGAACCGCAACTCGATCGGCTCGTGGAAAAATTCTGGGGCAAGATCCAGCCGGAATCTGAAGGGGTGAAACGCGCCCGCATCGGCGGCATCAACAGCATTCTCGGGCAGGCGAAAGGCGAGCCGGCCAAAGGTCATGAGTTGTTCCTGAAAACCTGCGCCGTCTGTCACACGCTCTTTGGCGAAGGCAATAAAATCGGCCCGGAGTTGACCGGCGCGGACCGGAAGAACCGGGATTTTTTGCTGACCAACATTGTGGATCCCAGCACCTATATCCGCGCCGAGTATGTGAGTTACAATGTCGAAATGAAGGATGGTCGCGCGTTAAATGGTTTGATGGCGGAATCAACGCCAACAGCGGTCACGCTCCTGGACGCAAACAACAAGCGCACCGTGCTAAATCGGGCAGAGATCAAGGAACTGAAAACTTCGTCAGTTTCACTTATGCCGGACGGCCTGCTCGACACACTGGAGCCGCAACAGATTCGGGATTTGATCAGCTACCTGCAAAGCGATGGTGTGAATTGACTTACGGATTTACACGGCTTGTCCGTTCAACTGCGACGCGAGAGCGACGAAGCAATCATTGCGACAAAGATCTCTCGATGGCCGCAAGATCGGCCTTGGCCTTTGGATCCCCTTTGGAAGCCCGTTCAACCAACTCCGAGGTCATTTTCCTTACGGTTTCAGCAAGTGTCATAAGCTGTTGGGCGGTCACGCCGGGCTTGTTCTGCACGTCTTGCAGGAGGATCACCGCGCTGGCGTAGTCATTCGTACGGATGGCTGACGCAGCGAGGTTTACATAATTATTGACGTTGGCCCGTTCGGCCACGGATGAACCCTCGCTACTGATCGGAGCCGTGGAACTTGCTCCTGGAAACGCTTTTTCCAAATTGGCAGCCTCAGACTTTGCATCAACCTTTTGGCTGCACCCATTCAGCAGAACGAGTATTCCTCCTAAAAGTGGAATCAGAAATATCCTGACTTTCATAAAAAGCGGATAAAGTCTTTAATGACCATCTATTGACGGCGGGTTGGGAACACACCAAAGGCTGTTATTGTTACCGGCGAGTAATTCATAGTATTTTGTCCATTTCATATATTGCGCGCTCCCTCCGAACAGGCCGATGATGGCTCCCGCAGCGTGACGTTTGGAGAAAGTTTCGCTGGGCGACGAAGATCCGTCATTGAACTTAGTTGGATCTGTTTCATCCGGTTCCCAAAGCAGCATATCCGTCGCCTTAAAGTCTGAGAGTTTAAGAGTCTTGCCTTGCGCGCCGGCCCCCCAATCGAAACTCTTAACGGTTGATTTGATAACCGCTCCATTCATCATATAGCTGGTAAATTTGATGCCCCGTTGCTGGAAATTCCGCTTCTCCACCACGCTGTTCGTTTTGTCGAGTGGACAGCGGTAGAGATTCCAGTTTTTGAGCACGGGATAGAAAAGCCCATGCTCGGGGCCAAAATAATTTCCTGCCGTCGGTTGATTGGGCAGGCACTCCCCGGGTTTATAGAGCCAGCCGGCAGGGAAACTGGGAGTTGCCGCACCGTCGGTACCTCCGCAATTGCACGGGGCCAGTCGGTCATTGTTTTCGCCGACGTACATTGAATGTGCCAGCAGCAATTGCTTGTAATTGTTCAAACATTGCGTCCGTTGCGCCTTTTCTTTGGCCTTGGCCAAGGCCGGTAAAAGCAAGCCCGCCAGGATGGCGATGATCGCAATGACGACGAGCAGTTCAATCAACGTAAACGCCGCATCCCGCGCACCGGAGGAGGAAGTTGATACGCATGTTTTTTTCATAAAACTCGTGTTTGAGTGTCCCGGTTCTTCGTTTCCACGTCGATATTTGGCTATCAAAAACACTATCATAACTACCACCTGAGGTTATGCCAGCCAGCAGATTAACGTGACCCTAACTCAAAACCATAGCCATTGGCAAGTGTGCGTTTCGACGCACACCCGCCCTGCAGGATCGGTTGGCTCGAACTGTTTTTAATCGGGAACTGAATGCCTATTCTGGGGCATTTGCACTGAACAAAGCGAATTGTTCTTGCGGTGAACCTCCAAATCGCGGAATTAATCTCCTTAGGATCACCAAAGCGAGGGTTTAACTTTTCCCTGCTGCTCAAAACTATGGAAACATTTATGACCAACGAACCCTTGGAAACCGCGCTCGAAAAAATCCGCACGTTTATCCGCGAAGACGCTCTGCCGCTGGAACCGGATTACCTTCACCGCCCTTTTCGCGAACTGTTGCCCGCCCTTCAAGCAAAGCGGCAGAAGGTCAAGGCGCTGGGGCTTTGGGCGCCGCATCTGCCCAAAGAATATGGCGGTCAGGGTTTCTCCCTCCCCGAATTCGCGCGCATCAGCGAGGCGTTGGGACGCACGCCGCTGGGCCATTATCTGTTTAACTGTCAGGCGCCGGACATCGGCAACACGGAAATACTGATGGAGTATGGAACGCCGGAACAAAAGAAAACATGGTTGTTACCTTTGAGCCGCGGCGAGGTGCGCAGTTGCTTTTCAATGACCGAACCCGATTATCCCGGCTCCAACCCTGCCTGGATGGACACGCAAGCCCGCAAAGACGGCGGCGATTACGTCATCGACGGCCGCAAATGGTTCACCTCGGCTGCCGATGGGGCCGCCTTTGCCATTGTGATGGCCATCACCAACCCCGAAGCCGAAAGCCCATATAGTCGGGCCAGTCAAATCATCGTGCCGACAAACACGCCCGGGTTTAATCGCGTGCGAAACACTCCGATCATGGGAGAAGCGGGGGAAGACTACGCCAGTCATTCGGAAATTACTTATAAGAACTGTCGCGTGACGCAGAAAAACCTTTTGGGCCAGGAAGGCAAGGGATTTGAAATCGCGCAACAACGACTCGGCCCGGGACGGATCCACCACTGCATGCGCTGGATCGGCATTTGCGAACGGGCTTTTGAAATGATGTGTCACCGGGCCGCGACGCGCCTCCTCGCGCCAGGAAAACCGTTGGGCAGCCGTCAAATCGTTCAGGAATGGATCGCTGAAAGCCGGGCGGAAATTAATGCCTCGCGCCTTTTGGTGCTCCAAGCCGCCGACAAAATCGAACGCGAAGGCAGCCGCGCCGCGCGCGAAGAGATTTCCATCATCAAATTCTATGTGGCCAACGTGCTGCAAAAAGTTTTGGACCGTGCCATCCAGGCTCACGGCGCCTTGGGCATCACCGAGGACCTCGTGCTTTCCTACTGGTATCGGCACGAACGGGGCGCGCGCATCTACGACGGGCCTGACGAAGTGCATAAATCGGTCGTCGCCAGAATTCACCTTAAAAAATACGGCGTTAATGTTTCGATATAATCAGGAGCGTGACCATGCCGACTGAGTTGCTTGACGAACCGCAGCCGACACGGCCGGGAGAAGAACTGGATGCCGCCAAATTGGAAACTTACTTGCGACAGGCGCTCCCAGACCTGAGCGGTCACGTTCAAATCGCGCAGTTCCCCAAGGGCTACTCCAATCTCACCTACTTGCTGAACGTCGGCGAGCGCGAGCTGGTTTTGCGCCGACCGCCGTTCGGCGCAAAAATCAAGACTGCTCATGACATGGGACGCGAATATCGAATTCTTTCGCATCTCATCGCAGTCTATCCCAAGGTTCCACGTCCTCTCGCCTACTGCGAAGATGAATCCGTGTTGGGCGCGCCATTTTACATCATGGAACGAGTCAAGGGCATCATCCTGCGCGCCAAACCACCCACGGGACTGCAGTTGACGCCCGCATCGATGCGGCGCATCTCCGAAAGTTTCATTGACAACCTGACTGAAATTCACGGTGTCGATTACGTCGCGGCGGGTCTGGGGGATCTGGGAAAACCGGAAGGCTACATCACGCGCCAGGTGGAGGGTTGGATCAAGCGCTATCAAAATGCCCGCACTGATGACATACCCGAAATGGAGCGTATCGCCGCCTGGCTCGTCGAACATAAACCTGCCGAGGCCGGCGGCGGCTTGATTCACAATGATTACAAATACGACAACCTGGTCCTGGATCCGCAGGATGTTTCCCAGATCAGGGCCGTGCTCGATTGGGAAATGGCGACGATCGGTGATCCGCTCATGGACCTGGGTTCGACCTTGGGATACTGGGTCGATCCCGACGACCCGGAGGACTGGCAAAAGCAATCGTTCGGCATGACGACCTGGCCGGGCAATTTGAATCGCGAACAATTGCTCGAACGTTACATGCACAAAAGCGGCCGCACGGTAGGGCAGGCCGTGTTCTATTACGCCTACGCGCTGTTCAAAATCGCCGTCATCGTTCAACAAATCTACGCCCGCTATAAACAGGGGTTGACCCAAGACGCGAGGTTTGCGGGCTTGATCAATCTCGTTCGTTCCGGCAGCAAGACCGCCTGCTTGGCCATCGAGAAGAAACGCATCACGCGCCTGACCGTAAACTGATATGAACATCCCTCTCCTCCCCACAACGATGGTGGGTTCTTATCCGCGCCCCTCGTGGTTCACACAGCAATTGCAGGGTCGCGATCTGCTCGACGCGCTCAAAGACCGCCGGCACCACGAAGCGTTCACCGATGCCGTGCATACGGTCATCGCGGAACAGGAAACTGCCGGGCTGGATATTCTCACCGACGGCCAGATGTGGTTCGACGATTACTCCATGGGCATCGGTTCATTCCTTTGGTACTGGTTCGAGCGCATTCGCGGCTTTGATCCGGCCAAGCTCCCCCACCCTTCCCGTTCCAAAGCCGCCGGCGTCGATGTGCCGATGCTGGATGAAGTCGGCGGGGTGGCGGTGCTCGACAAAATCCACGCCGGCCCGTTGCGGCTCGTGCAACTTTACGAAATTGCGCAGGGCTTCACCAGGAAACCGATCAAATGCTGCGTCGGCGCCGGTCCCGCGCAGCTCTCAACCATGGCGCACTTCAAAGGCGGGCCGTACAAGAATTATCACGACCTGGCTTACGCCTTGAGTGAAATCTTCAACGCGGAAATGAAATCGCTTGTGGTCGCCGGCGCGAAACACATTCAACTTGAGGACCTTGGAGCGTGGATTCCCAATCTGACTGGCGAGAAGGATTTCGCCTGGGTGATCGACGTCGTGAACCACACCATCGCAGATGTCGATGCGCGGATCTCCTGGCATTTTTGTCTCGGCAACACCTGGGGCAACATCGCGCATGGATTCACGAGCGGCGGTTACCGGCGCATCCTCCATCGCTACTTTGATGTTCACGTTCACGAATACGTCCTCGACTTCGCCTGCCGCGACATGGCCGACATCGATATCCTTCGCGACTTGCCGAAGGACAAATCCATCGCCGCTGGCGTGATCGACGTGCGCACACTGGAGATTGAAGCACCCGGGCAAGTGGCGGCCCGCATCCGCAAAGTGCTCGAATACGTTCCCGCCGAGCGCGTAACGCTGACCACCGATTGCGGCATGAAACAGCTTCCGCGGTTTTGCGCCAGCAACAAACTCAAGTCACTGGTGGAGGGCGCGCACATCGTCCGCGCCGAGTTGAGTTAGTCGCCAGCAAGCTGGAGTTCACGCTTCCGCCGGCCGCCCGAACAAGCTGAAGCGTGAACTCCAACGCCGTTTCCCACCCGATAACTTCTTGTCTTCCCGCCACACGTGCCTTGACATTTCTCAATCATTCCAAAAACTCAAGGAACTATGTCATCCATCCCAAAAGAAATCAGCGGAGTCACGGCCCTTCCCAAGGCCAACGTCTATTTCAACGGCAAAGTCGTCAGTCACAGTTTATTCTTGCACGACGGAACCAGGCTGACACTCGGCATTATTTATCCGGGCAAATTTCATTTCAACACGGACAAAGCCGAAGGGATGGAAATCGTCGCCGGTGAGTGCTCGGTAAAAATCGACGGGCAGACAGGAACCNNCCGGGCAAATCCGGTTTTGAAATCGAAGTCAAATCCGGCCTCTGCGAATACATCTGCACGTTTCTGTCGTAAATCACCGGGGAGTTGAAGGCACACAGACCACTTATCACCCGGTCCGGAATGTCGCTGGACATGTTCTTTGCTGATCAGTCTTTCAACAGCGGTTCGGGAATCGCCGCGCCGTNNCCGTCCTTGCGCGGGTCGGAGGCGCCGTAATTGATGCCGGCGGTGTCGCGCATCACCGCCTGGCCGCCGCCAACCGTCTGGCTGAAGCTCCCTTTCACCTGGACCTGATGACCTTTGCTTTCCAGCGCGTGGACGACCGCCGTCGAAATGCGGTCTTCCACCGCCACATCGCAGCCGTCGAATGACCCTTTGCTGAAACGCGGTGCTTCCAGCGCTGCTTGAATGTTCATTTTGTGATCGGCCACGTTCGAGACAAACTGTGCGTGCGCCTGCGATTGATTCCAACCGCCCATGATGCCAAAAGCAATGCGCACATCCCCCTTCGCCATCATTGCCGGTATGATTGTGTGCAACGGCCGTTTGTGTCCGGCCAAATGATTCGGATGTTTGGGGTCAAGCGAAAACAAACCGCCCCGGTTTTGCAGGATGAACCCCGTTCCATCCGCCATCAGACCGGAACCGAACGAACCGTAGTTGCTTTGAATCAATGAGACCATGTTCCCATCGCGATCCGCCGCGCAGAGGTAGGTCGTGTCATTACCAGCAGCGGGCGGAGTTCCAGATTCTACATGGCAATTGGCCTTGTCGAGGTCGATGAGTTTGGCGCGTTGACGCGCGTAATCCTTGGAGAGAATTCCGGCTACCGGAATTTTGTTGAACTTCGGATCGGCCACGTACCGCAGCATGTCGGCGTAAGCCAGCTTTTTGGCTTCGATCATCACGTGCAACGCTGCAACAGAGTTGTGTCCATTCTCGGCGAGCGGAAAATTCTCCATCAGGTTCAACATCGAGAGCGCGGCGATCCCCTGCCCGTTCGGCGGGATTTCATAAACCGTCCAGCCGCGGTACGTGGTCGAAATCGGCTCGACCCATTCACAAGAGTATTGGGCCAGATCCTCCATGCTCATCGTGCCACCTTGGCGGTTTGAGTACTCGATAAAATATTTGGCGATCTCGCCCTTGTAGAACCCATCGCGACCCTTTGCCGCAATCTGCCGGTAGGAACGGGCCAAATCTGCGTTGTGGAAAATTTCGCCGAGCCGCGGCGCGCGATCATTCGGCAAGTAAGCGCGGGTCGCGTTTTCGTCTTTGCGCAGCAGGCTTTCGCCGCCCGCCCAGTATTCAGCGTCCAACTCCGTCACCGGAAATCCTTTTTCCGAAAAGTGAATCGCAGGCGCGAGCACGTCGGCCAGTTTCTTTTTGCCAAATCGACGGTTCAGTTTTTCCCAACCGTCCACCGCGCCCGGCACCGTCACCGAATGAATCCCTTTTGACGGCATTGTTTCAAAGCCTTTGTTCTTTAAGAACTCAACGCTCAGCCCTTGCGGCGCCCAGCCGCTCGCGTTCAGACCGTACATTTTTCCGCTCTTTGCTTCATAGACGATGGCGAACAAATCGCCTCCAATCCCGCACATCATCGGCGCCACGACGCCCATCGCCGCGTTGGCCGCAATGGCCGCATCAATCGCGTTCCCGCCTTGAGCGAGAATCGTGGCGCCGGCTTGCGAGGCCAGCGGATGTTCCGTGGCCACGATGCCGCCGCGAGAAACGACCATCGAACGGGCCTGAGTCCGGTCCTGCGCTTCGGTCGGTTCAGTGATGATCGTTTGCAGGGTCAAGATGATGGCTGGAATCCAGGTTGATTTATCTGACAGGTTCACGAATCAAAATTACTCTCCTTAGATGCAAACAGAAGCAAAAAATCTGAGATGTGCATCACCTTGATTTCCGTCGCACCAGCCTTCGCAAGGCCGGCTTGGATTTGAAGCATGCAACCGGGATTCGTCGTGACCACGATTTGCGCGTCGGTTTTCAGGATGTTTTCGATTTTTCGCTTCTGCAATCGTTCCGCCATTTCGGGCTCCGTCAGGTTGTAACTGCCCGCGCTGCCACAACACACATCCGATTCCGGCAGTTCAACAAAATTGCTTCCCACCACGGCGCGGATCAATTCGCGCGGTTGCTTTGTGATGCGTAGCGGATGCGCGAGGTGACAGGCATCGTGATAAGTCACTCGATTGGACAGTTTGACTTCTGACTTCTGATTTCTGACTTCTGATTTGGCAAGCCATTCCGTCAAATCCTTTACCTTGGCGCTAAATTGCCATCCTCGTTCCGCCCACTGCGGGTCATCATGCAGGAGATGCCCGTATTCCTTCAGCGTCGAGCCGCAACCTGCTGCGTTGATGATAATGGCGTCGAGATCGAGCTTTTCAAAAACCTCGATGTTCGCGCGGGCGCACTCACGAGCGCGTTTCAAATTCCCGCCGTGGGCATAAAGTGCGCCGCAGCAACCTTGGGATCCCGGTGTCACAACGTCATATCCGCACCAGTTCAATAATTGCACACTCGACGCGTTGGTTTTGCCAAACATGACGCTCATCACACAACCGCTGAT
>PLJQ01000188.1:0-4649 GCA_003140275.1 Limisphaerales bacterium | reverse complement strand
GGGAAAGACCCGTTCAATCGCCACCCGCCGGAAAAATTGCTGGAACGCTGAACGCTTAAAACTCTTTTCAATATGTTCGCGGGTGGATTCAAGCAGTTCGCCATATTGTACGCCGCTGGGACAAGCGACTTCGCACGCCCGGCAGCCGAGACAGAGATCAATGTGGCGGACGACCGACTTGTCGAGCGCCATGCGCCCATCCTGCACGGCGCGCATGAGGTAGATGCGTCCGCGGGGTGAATCGTTTTCGTTCCCCGTTTCCAGATAGGTCGGGCATGACGAAAGGCAAAGTCCGCAATGAATGCATGCCAGCGACTTGTTGTAGTCCAGAAACCGTTCGTAGCCGCCGACGTGCGGAGGCGGATTGTTCGTTGGCGCGCTCATGTCGGTAAATCAGGCAAAGTATGTTTCGGGTCGTAAGCGTCTTTGACGCGTCGCAGAAGGCTCACCGGCAATGCAGCCTTGGGCGGCGGCGTTCCACCCCGATAATAAATCATCCCGTTGCCGGCGCGGGCAACGAAAGAGACGTCGCCGAGTCCGCGAATTGTTTCAATCGTTCTCGAAGGCAAAACGGAAAGCCGATGCGCGGAAGATGCTTCAGACCAAAAGCCTTTTTCATAATCAAGAGTTGTCGGTTCGCTAAATCCAAGTTCACGCGCCTTGACCAGTTGCCAATCGACCTCTTCCCGCGTGCCAGCGAAGCCGAGGAGGGTTGAGGGTTGAAGGTTGAGGGTTGAGAGATTGTGCAGGTCGAGCACCACCGGAGTCATTTCACATTCCATGACGGTTTCAATCAACTGACCGGCTTGTTCCAGCGACTCGCAGCGCGCCTGAACAAACTGCTCGGCTTCGGGCACCGGCCGCAGCTTGAAGGTGGATTCGACAATGACTCCAAGACTGCCTTGACTACCGACAAACAGCTTTTGCAAATCGTAACCGGCGACATTTTTGACCACCTTGCCGCCGGATTTGATGACTCGCCCATCTGACAACAGCACCTTAAGACCGATGAGATGATCACGAATGGTGCCGCAACCAAAGCGTCGCGGGCCGCTCAGGTTTGCATTAAGAATTTCGCTGATGGTTCTGCCTTGAGGATTGGGCGGGTCAATCGGCAACCATTGCCCGCGCAAGGCGAGGTGAGCTTGCAAGGCCGCCAGCGTGATGCCGCCCTCCACAGTCACCGTCATGTCTTCCGGCGTGTGTTCAATGACATGATTCAGCGCTTCCAAATCAACCGACGCCACCTTTTCGTANNCATTGGCGCCGGTAAGCCAGGCGATCAAGTCCTGAACATTAGCTGGCTGATAAGTCACGACGCGCCGATTATGGCGCGAAGAAGCTGGTGCGCCAAACGAAAACAATGCCAGCGCCAGCCTTGATGACGGCATAAGCGTGGCTTTCGAGGAGCGAAGTGAGGCGCGTTAGTCACCGTCGAGGACGAAGGGAAGATTTGGCGGAAATTCCTTGGCACCTCGAAACGATCGAGAAGCCGGTGCTGATTCACTACGGAAGATCAAAAAGGCTCGTTTGAAGAATTTTCCGACATGCCGAAATCCATCTGTTCCGAAAGCTGCTTTTCTACTTTCGCCGGAACTCGTTTGACTACTTGGTAAACCAGTTTGGGCTGCTGCTCAAACTCGGCGACCTGATTGAGAAAGCGCTCCGCAATCGCCATATCAATCAACGATTCTTTTCCATCGTGGACAAACTGCCTCAACAAATCTTCTGGACTTGTTGGATGCGAATTTAGCGACTTGTCGAAAACAGCGAGTGGTCTTTTGGCAGAGATACCTTCTGCGATGAGTTCGTCAATCGTCTGGACTGCGCGCTGAATCGCTGCTTCTGACGAACGAATTCCTGCCAATGCAACTTTTATTAGCCAACGCCTAGCTTCCACTCGCCTTTCAAACCTTCCATCAGCACGGCTGTGTTCAACCGATTTGATTACGATGGCTTTGGCCTCATCAAAATGCTCGGAGGACGAGTCTGGAGGGAAAGCCAAATTGCTTCGGTGCAAAAACCGTCCAATGTTTACCAAGCCGATTAGCGAAAAAGAGAAGTTTCGAAATCCAAGTGCTGACGCCGTCGGAACGTTCCCGTTGAGGAGCGTCAAGGAACACAACAACTAGTGCCCACTCGCTCCTAGACGCAACATCCAGGAGGATTTCGGGACTCAACCAGACTGTGTTGGCCGTTTGGTCTAACGTGTAAATCTGAGCCGGACTTGTGCAATCACTCCAAGAAGAATACCGACAGAATGACTTCATCCCCCGCACTACCGCGCGTGCTGGTCAGCTGGTGCTGCGAGCGTCAATTGCACTTACCAAGTGTGAAAGGCCCGCGCCGTTGGGAGAATCCCCGCGAAAAAACAGAACTCCCATCCCTTTTTCGGCCTGTTTAAGGATGAGTTTAAGACCCAGCACCTCCGAATTCGCCGCCGCCGTAATCAGCACCAGCTTGTGCTCTGAGTTCGATTTAGCCTTTTGCGCCAACTCGTCAATCCAAGACAAAAAGGCGGAGCTTGCTAGAGCGTCCAAGTAGTTCATCACCTGCTTACGGTCGGCAGGGGCAAACTCCTCGCGGTTCTTGCACTCTACAATGATGACGTGGCCTGATGGGAGCACCAGAATCGCATCAGGGCGATGCCCATACTCGAATGGTAATTCATATTCGAATACTACCAATGCATCGCGAACTTCAGGACGGCGTTCACAAAGCTCCAAGAGAAGCGCGCGAAATGCTTGAAACTGAACGCGCCAAGTCCAGACCTGCCACGAATCCAACGGCAAGTCTGACCACCGCTGCTGATGATGAAACAGCAAAGACCGAAGCCACTCCCTTTCTGAAACTGCCAAGAACTCCGCCCAAGTCCCCGACCAGCCCCACGGGACTACCGTTGGATTATCCGAAACTTTTCGTTCTCCTCTGATTCCCCGAATCAAGCTGCCTGCACGTTTGGCAGCATAATCGGCATCCGCGTATTTGGCGTAAACCAAGTCAAAAAGAAATTTTTCAAGTTCCCCTTTCTGAGAGCTACGTTCCTTTCTTGGACTTTTTTTCATTTCCGGCCGCGCGCGGTCTTATCAATTAGGAACGCAATGTCGGCCTTGACCACCAAACGATGCAACTTCACGGGGCGAGCGTATCCATCAAGCCGCACCGTTCCGTATTTTTGGAACTCGCACTTCCGGTGCCCAACGACGTTCGGAACCTCGCGTGTCTCGCAAGACAAATGCCGGAAAGCGGAAATCGGGTTGCCGAAAGTCGGCCTGTCTAAAGCGAGCAAGGGTAGTGGTGAGATCCCAGTTGCTCCCGAGATTGGCTTCGGTGGACAAAAGCTGAGATGCGCGCAGGGCGACAGCTCGGAGTCGGCGATCACAATCGGGAGGAACGATCTTTGATAGTGTCTTGGTCTGCAAGAAGACCAAATCCATGAATTCCTGTTCAGTCAGCGAAAGTAGGTAATGGCGAGGAAATTCCCGAATGGTCGCCGTGTTGTCGTCATGGTTTCCAGCACCCAGTTTGATTAAGTGCTCGACGATTTCATCGATGGTTGCCGGTCGATTCATGAAAAGCGTGGAAAAGCGCCTAGACCAAGCTCAGCGACCACCGCTGGCGAGCAGGGTTGAGCGTGATGGGCGCACCAGAATTGCCGCCCGGCATCGGGCGGAGCAGCATAGCGGCGTTGGAGCGCACTTGTGACCACGTAAATCAACTATCCATTACGGAATAGTAACCCTGCGCATCATCAGAATCGCGTCGCGCCATCTCAGTCTGCAATTTCAAATTCGCAGCCTCAAGTTCCTCCACTTTCTTAGCACGTTGCGCATGAATCTCCACGGCGTGCTCTTTCTCGGAAACATAGGCCTCAAGCTGCTCCCGCAACGGATGAAGTTTATTGCGAAGTATGGTCGTAACTGGAGGCCTCGTGTGTTCGATTATGAGGTCGTCCAACCGTTGCAACTCCATCGTGATGTTCATGATTTTATTAAAGTTGTTTTTAATTTCGGCGCGCATTATTGCACACTGGTCCGCGTTTAGCTTTCGGAAATCGGGAAAAAGTTTTTAGGTGGGTACGCCCTTCTGGGCGTTCCTACATCCAGCGTGGGACGCAGGGGATCAAGGATAGGGTGTGTTTCGCGAACGCGAGTATCTACAAAACGAGGCTTTTCCAGGCAACCGACTCGAAACAAGCCGTTTTCAGGGTTTTGATCAAAAAGCGGCCATTCCCTTACTAGAAAACGACGTTTGTGCGTTTTCTTTTGGCGTTTGTAACTTTGGCGTCCGCAACTTAGCAGACGGCATTGGCAGAGCGGATACCGGTTGCTTCACGCCGCAATTTGCTTCTTCGGCGCAAAGTCGCTGCAGCGTTTGGAGCCCGGAAACATCTTATGTGGATTGCAGCGATTCTCCGGATCAAAGACGCGACGCAACGCTCGCATCGCGTCGAGGTCATCTTTCGTGAACTGTTCCTCCATGAAATCGATTTTCTCGACGCCAATGCCGTGCTCGCCCGTCACGCTGCCGCCGACGTTAATGCACTCGTCCAGAATCTCGTTGCTCGCCAGCAGGACGCGGCGCACCTGGTCGGCGTCGCGCTCGTCGAACAGCAGGATCGGGTGAATGTTGCCGTCGCCCGCGTGGAA
>PLJQ01000016.1 GCA_003140275.1 Limisphaerales bacterium | reverse complement strand
CGGTTCGTGGTGTCCGCTGACAACGCTGTTGGCGCCCAACGCCTCGGCGTGGACGCAGAGTTACGGTTATGACAGTGCCAGCCGGATGACCAACCTCACTTCGCCCGCCGGTGCGTTCACTTACGCGTATGATGCCACCCGGCAATTGCAAGTGAACAAGCTGACGTTACCCAACACGTCTTACATCACCAACCTTTACGATACCCTTGCCCGGCTCACCGGAACGTATTTGAAGAACAGCGGCAACACCAATCTGAACTCCCATCAATACAGTTACAACGTTGGCAATCAACGGATCCAGCAGGTGTTTACGGCGACCAATTATGTCGATTACACGTACGACACCATTGGCCAGTTAAAGACGGCCAACGGAAAGGAATCCGGCGGCACCACGAACCGGTTGCAGAAACAGTTTGGTTACGCCTACGACGCGGCGGGCAACTTGAACTGGCGGACGAACAACGCGCTGGTGCAAGCGTTCAATGTGAACAATCTGAACGAACTGACGACCGCGACGAACAGCGGAACGCTCACAGTGGCCGGCACGACCACGAGCGCAGCGACGAATGTCACCGTGAACACCTCCAACGCCGTGTTGTATTTGGACAACACCTTTGCGAAAGACGGCTTGACCGTGACGAACGGGAGCAATACCTACAAAGCGATTGCCAAAGACAGCTACGGCCGCAGTGACACCAACAGCATTACAGTGACTCTCTCGAATTCAGTCCCTTACACGTATGATCTCAACGGCAATCTCACCAGCGACGGCACCCGCGCATTTGATTACGACGACGAGAACCAGTTGATTCGTGTCACGGTCACGAACAAGTGGAAATCTGAGTTCACGTATGACGGCAAAATGCGTCGTCGGATTCGCAAGGAGTTCACGTGGACCAGCACTTGGGTGCAGACCAATGAAGTGCGGTATGTCTATGACGGAAACTTGATGATTCAGGAGCGCGACGCCAACAATCTGCCGACGGTCAGTTACACAAGAGGCCGGGATTTTAGTGGCGCCTTGCGAGGTGCTGGGGGCATCGGGGGGTTGCTGGCTCGCACCGACCACGGCTCACAATCGATTGTTTGCTACCATGCCGATGGCAATGGCAACGTGACCGCGCTTATCAACGCGCAGCAACTCATCGTTGCAAAATACCTTTATGATGCCTCTGGAAATACTATTTCGATGAGCGGTTCGGCGGCGGATCCCAATCTATATCGCTTCAGCTCACAAGAATATCATCCAAACTCTGCCTTGGTTCTTTACCAGCGACGAGCTTATGACCCAAATTTGCAACGGTGGCTAAACAGGGATCCCATTGGCGAATTCGCCGGGGTCAACCTTTATGAGTTTTTAGGAAATGACTCATTAAATGGAATCGACCCCGACGGTCGGCTAATAGTAACTATAATAATAGTGGGGGGCACTGCTATTGTAGTTCTCGAAATAGCAACTGCCTACTACAAATATCAAGCAACAATGGCTCAAAACGAAGCCGACACCAAGGCTGCAGCCACTGCTTTCGCAAAAGGGGATCCCAGCTTGTTGGGAAGTCTTCGATTGCCAAGTACCTCGAAAGCCGCTGAGAACGTCGCAGAAACTGCACAAGTCACTGCCGGCATGGGAACTATCTATTCAGGAGGGCCGCTGCTTATACCTGAAGGAACACCCGACGAGGCGATAGTAAGCATTCTTCAAAGCATTCTAAATAATTGGGGTGATATTACTGATCTTATAGAAATGGCCAAACATAAACTGTGGCCTGAACCTGATCCCCAAAAAGTGCCCAAACCTCTGGCTCGAAGGTGGTCGTGTGGCGGTAATTTGGTAATCTCACAAACCAGTCCTGGACCTGGTTGGATACTGTTACCTGAGTAAGAATTGGCGGAGAATTAGATCTTCCCTAGCCAAAAGACCCGACCGCAGCGATAATATACTGCGGATCAGAATTGAATATTATGAGAAAATCGGGACGATATGTTGCAATATCGGTGATTTTATTAAACCTACTATGTATGTGCATCGCAGTGAAGATCATTTGGGATTATCACTTAGTTTTGGATTGGTCAGGACCTGGGAAACGGCAATACGCCGGAATTGAAGATGTGCAGTTTCTGAAAGTCAGACTGACAAATGATGAACGACTGTTAAACGTAGTACATTATTGGGTGTTGCCAGCCTTTGCAGCTTCGCAATTGCTTTCGGCAGTTTCCGTTTGTTGGATATGGAAATGCAGCAAACGATAGCTGTCTCTGTGATCATTTTATCGTATCCGGCTAGCCGGCCACGTCTAGTTTCCCATGCTGGATTATGAAATCATGGCGGCATGGATTCTTTAAAAACGGGATCAGGGTGTCGGCGTTGGACTTCTAAAGAGCGGCACCGATTGGTGGCGCGTTTCCACCAAAGTCAGCTGACCCAACGTGATAAGCGACACGCCTGCCTTTCAATTACCCACGAGTATTCGTCTGACGCTTACAGTCTGCCGCCGTAGGACGGAGACGCGAGCAGACTGTCTCATAATGTTTCTGGTGCTTTCTTTTGCCTCGCTTTCCTCGGCCGAAGCATCAGAACCAGTGCCATGGCATCAAATATGTCCATCCGGGAATCTTCACTCATCCACGGNNAACTTTCATCACTTGCTCACGTGAAAACAAGGTCACGCTGATTTTGCGGGTTGCGGCCAGGGAAATAATTTGTTTGCTGAGTGTCCGAATTCTCTCAGAGCGTCGGGATTCTTTGCTTGAAGTATCTTGAAGAACCATC
>PLJQ01000151.1 GCA_003140275.1 Limisphaerales bacterium | reverse complement strand
CGTCCTGATTGACGGCGAACTGAGCGGCCAATTCTTTGGCGCGCGCGGGAAATTCATTTTCCGGCAGCGCGGCGAAAGCAAACCATGGCGCAAAGATCGGATCGTGCTGCTTGCTCCACTTTTCCAGGCTGCCGACCCAATGTTGCACCACACTCGGATCCAACTTGTGTTCTCGCGCCAAACCTTCGGCCTTCGATTTATCGGTCAGGCGCTGCGTTTCGTGAGCCGCCAGAAGATAATCACTGGTGCGTTGCCGAAGTTGTGAGCGGGCTTTGGCCGCGGCGGTTTCCCGGAAATTGTGCAATTCGTCTTCGCGTTTCTTCCTCTCGGCTAGATATTCGTTGTAGGCTGGCGGTTGGGCGTTTTTGCCCAGCAACGGTTTTTCAGCCGGCTCGGACGAGCTGGCGAAAACTCCGTAGAGTGAATAGTAATCCTTGGTCGGTATCGGATCGAATTTGTGATCGTGACAACGCGCGCACGCCACGGTCAATGCCATTGTGCCGCGCATCAAGACGTCGATGCGATCATCGATGATGTCTGGCTGGTTGTTGAGAAAGCGCCGGCCCAACGTCAGGAAGCCGAGCGCCGCCAGCGAACGTTTGTCTTCGCCGAGATCAAGTTGGTCGGCGGCAATTTGCTGAATGAGAAACTGGTCGTAGGGCAGGTCTTCATTGAAAGCACGGATGACATAATCGCGATAGGTGTACGAATAGGCAAAGCGCCGTTCCTCATCGCCGGCCAGATAACCTTTGGTGTCGGCATAACGCGCGACATCGAGCCAGTGCCGTCCCCAACGTTCGCCGTATTGCGGCGACGCCAGCAGGCGATCAACCACGCCGGCGAATGCTTCCGGTGTCTTGTCGGCGATGAATGTTTCCACTTGTTGCGGCGTGGGCGGCAAACCGGTCAAATCGAACGTGGCCCGCCGAATCAAGCTGCGTTTGTCCGTCTGTCGTGACGGCAACATTTTTTTGACCTCCAATTTGGCGAGTACAAAATTATCGACCGGCGTCTGTACCCAACGCGAATTCTTTACCGCTGGAACGACCGGGCGCTTGACCGGCTGAAAGGCCCAGTGCTGTTTGGTTGAGAGGTGAGCGTCGACGGTTGAGGGTTTTCCAGTGCGCGGATCGGGCGCCCCCATTTTCACCCACGCTTCGAGGTCGGCGATTTGTTCGGCGGAAAGTTTTTTGTTCTTGGGGGGCATCTGCAAATCCTTGTCCATGTAACGGACCGCCTTGACCAGGAGACTTTTTTCCAGGTCGCCCGGCACGATGGCCGGTCCGGTATCGCCGCCTTTGAGCAGGGCTTCGCGTGTGTCGAGCAACAAACCACCCTTGACCTTTTCGCCCTCCGCGCTGTGGCATTTGTAGCAGTGGTCAACGAGCAACGGGCGAATTTTCTGTTCGAAAAAATCAACCCCGTCGGTGTCCGGCGACGCGGCTCGCCCGCTGCCGGGCAACGACACGCAAAACGTCGCACCAATTAAAACCATCAACAGCTTTGGCAAAAACGACTTCATTTTAAGGACTGACAAGTATCGCCGACGCGCCGCCAAAAATAAACTGTTTTTCCCTTTGTTTGAGGTCGTATGGTCCTCGGGCGTGCGCTACCGCAGCAAACTCAATACCGTCTGCGCCGCCCTCCGACTTGCGCCCGGTTCGCCAAGCGATTTTACTACCTGTTCCAGTTTCGTTTTCACGACGCGCCGGCGTTCGACGTTATTCAACAGGTCGAGCGCTTCACGTGCGATGTTTTCGGGCGTCGCTGCGCCTTGGATCAATTCGGGATAAATTGTTTCGTTAGCCAGCACATTGGGCATGGCGAGATATTTCACCGTGACGATTTGCTTGGCGATGAAGTAGTTGCTCCACGATGTTTTGTAAATCGCCACCGTCGGCACGCCGAAGTGAGCACATTCAAGCGTGGCTGTGCCCGTGGAGGCAACGGCGACGTCGGCTTCGGTGAGCGCTTGTGCAACATCGCCAACGCCGCATCTAATAAACGGGTGAACGTCCAAGTCGAGAACTGGTTCAGCCAGTTCACGTTTCACATTTATTCCCGCCATTCCTTGCGCCATCGCGCACAACTCGAAGTTCGGTAAAATCATGCGGAATTTAGTTTGGTTACGGGACGTAATAATCCGTGCCGCCTCGATCATCACAGGCAAATGCCGTTGCAATTCGCTCTTGCGGCTGCCAGGCAAGAGCAAAACAGTAGGTGCTTCGTCTGAGTCGCTGGACTTTGGACTTCGGACTTTGAACTTCCCGAACCTTTCCACCATCGGATGCCCGATAAATTCCACTCGCAGCTTGGGCACGCGCCCGGCATACCACTCTTTTTCGAACGGGAAAATGCTGAGGAGTAAATCAACATCTTCGGCGAGTTGGTAAGCACGACCCGGACGCGACGCCCACACTTGCGGCGAGACATATTGAATGATTTTTGAATTCCAATTGTTGAACGGACCAGGACGAGCGCGGGCGTATTTTCTGATCGCATGAATGAAATGGCGGTTGAAGGCTTGGAAATCGACGCAGATGATAACGTCCGGTTTGCGCTCGATGGCGAGATGGACAAGTCGGCCTAAGAGCCGATTGAACTCCCAGTATTTTTTCAATACGTCCGATATTCCGATGACCGAGTGCTGGGTGAGATCAAAGGCCAGTTCCACGCCAGCCGCCGCCATTTGGGGTCCGCCCGCGCCGAAAAACTCCGGCGGAAACGGCATGGCCTGTACCTGCAGCGATTGCTTCAGCGCGCTCACCAACTCCGCTGCCAGCAGGTCGCCGCTGGCCTCGCCGGCAATGAGCATGAACTGTTTTGGATTCACGGTATCAGCCTAGCGCGAACGGGAGTGGGTTTTATTTGTATCTTCATCCGGGTTACTCGCTGTGGCATAACACGTACATCCTCTTTCGCAGGTGCAATTCTCGTGGGGCAAGACTGGGCATGAATCAATCGGATATATCTTCTGATGGTCTAAAGAACAAACATGGCAAACATTCGGATCTTCTGAAGACAAGATTTTAGCTTGGGTAAATCCAGCTTGTTTCATGCTTCGAAGGCTGACGATATGCTGGACGGTGAACAGAAGCACTCTCGCTTCAAATTCCAAATCATATTCACCAACGGGAACATTTTCTAGTAACCACCGAGGCGGTTTGTTTCTTCCCCAAAGTTGCATCATGGAAGCCGAGATTTGTATTGCCCGCATTGTATCCTGATTGAAATGCGCATGGCGCGGCAGATTTGTCGTGGAAATGAGGTTTAGGAAATTTACAGATGCAGCTTTTGTTTCCTCTGCTCTGTAAACTTCAATGTCCGTATCTTTAGGCAACTCACCCGTCGCCGTCACGATCCAAGCACGCTCGGGTTTTACTTCATCGTCAACGTCCTTGGTTTTAATCGGTGGTGGCAACCCTCCTGTTGAAAAATAATTTTTTGCCAATGCTGTGGCATCTTCAAAACGCAGTTGCGCGAGTGCTTCACTGCATGCTTTTTCGGCATGACTCTCTGCGTATTTTTCTGACTCCTGCCACTTATCGACCAGAATACCGGCTTTTTTTGAACATTTCAGGAATTGTTTCCCTCGAAAAAGTTGCAACATTCCTGACGAGTCAGCTTTTACCAAGCGTTCTGCCACGGTTTGCTTTGAGCCCGAATGTGCGATGCCCCGTTCTTTGGCCAAAACTTTCAAGTCCGCACTAGATATTGAGCACTGTAAAAGTTCGGCCACATCTGAATTGGCATCTTGGAGAAACCCTTTGTTCAAGAAATGATCCACAACATCAAGCGGATTGTTAAGAATGGTTTTCCAATATTCTAATGGAGACAGATTTCCCATTTCGGTTGGAGAAACAAATTTACTCAATAAACGGAGTTCCTCTCGATTGTTGGGGAATGCTGAAGCTGTTAGAAACTGACTGAGTTGATTGGTTGGATTTGAGTCAGAATCTGCGGGAAATCTTAATGTTACCAGTCGCTGGCAATGCGGACATGGTATCTGTTCGCCAATGCCATTTGCGGGGAATTCTATTCCGCCGCCACACGTTTCACAGCGATTGATGAAGAATCCAATTTCGCTCATTCAATCTCTATAACAAAATCGTTTTTGTGGAGAACAGCGCGGTCAAGCTTAACATTGGAAAAGCATGGCTTCTGAAGAACCTCCCGCACTTCATTCTCCAACTCGGGCGAACATCTTGGACCTAGCGTAACACTGACGATCGCTTCTGGTGGAATCGACAGGAAGTAGCCGAGGTTTTGGTCATTATCTTTGAGTGGCTTCTTCGTCAGTGAAGATGAAGAGAGTGCGAAAATCTGCCTGAACTCATGTTCGTAGCTCCAATCATCGCTCTTGGAGGAAATAATTTGGCTCTCATAATTTGCCATTTCAAGCGACCCGCCCTCCCAACACGCATCGAGGTTAACCCGCTCTTTGATGTAATCCACTGGCCTTAATCCCTTTCCCTGCCGAAAAATCTCTGATGATTTGTCGAAGCCAATAACAAGTCCACGAGTCTTGTTACAATAGTGTCCCCACATCAAAATTGAATTTCGATTTTGCGACAAACATAGAATCCCAAACCTTTTACTTACTTCGTCGAGGAATTCTTTCTCAAGTAAAGGGAGAGTGTGCTGCGGTGCTTCAGCCAGGATTCGAGTCCATTTAGGCATTTCCTTTTTTGCTAACTCTCGAAATTCATGGAAGCTACCCAAAAACTGTCCATCTGACCGGCACATCTCATAAAACACCTTGAGGACAGGTTCGCGCTCGAGGTTTCGACTCGCGTAGAGAACCGGATCAGAACAAAACATCTTTGGTGCGAACTCGAACGGATCGTTGAACTGATTCGGTGGCGTCACTTTCAACTCCAGATCACGGAGAATATTAAGACCATGAGCGCTACAATATTTATAGACCTTGTCCATACCTTTACGCCCTGTGGTTCATCTGCTTTGCTGCACTTGTCTCGTAATTTCCAGCGCCAAATCGAGAGAGCGCTTGGCCGACTCGCCACTGACGATCGGTGTTTGTTGGGCGCGGACACAGTCCACGAAATCTCGCAGCTCCAGCTTGAGCGGTTCGTCCTTTTCGATGGGCACCGGCTCGCGCACGATGCGTTTGCCGCCGAATTCGCTGACGATGGTGGAGTCTTTGCCGACGCCGAGTTTCGCGGCCATGATTTTTTTAAGCAGCGAACTTTCCTCTTCGCCGTCGCGCGCGATGCGATAAATGAAACCTTCCTGGGCGCGGTAATCGAGCGAGACGTAACTGGTCATTGCGCCGCCGCTGAACACGCGAATCTTGCGCATCCGTTCCGGGCTGATGCGGCTGGCGGTGAGATTGGCCACGCAACCGTTGGCAAAGCGCAGCCGTGCGTTGGCGATGTCCTCGGTCGCGCTGAGCACAGGGATGCCCACGGCATCCACGCTCGTGACGAGTGATTTCACGAACGCGAGCACAACGTCGAGGTCGTGAATCATCAGGTCGAGCACGACGCCGATGTCGATGCTGCGCGCGGGATAGGGCGACAAGCGGTGCGTTTCAATGAAGCGCGGCTCGGTGGCGACGGTTTGCAGATACTTGAAAACGGGGTTGAACCGCTCCACGTGGCCGACCTGGAGGACGCAATTATTTTGGTGCGCGAGTTGAACCAGTTCAGCCGCCTGGGCGGCGTTGTCGGTCATCGGTTTCTCGACGAGGACATGCTTGCCTTGCTGAAGGAGCGTCTTTGCCAGCTCGAAGTGAGTGTTCGTGGGTGTGACCACGCTCAATGCGTCGCCGCAGGCAGTGGCTTCAGCGACCGAACTGAAAGCGCGCACAGAATATTTTTTGGCAATCTTTGCGGTGGCCCCGGCATTTAGGTCAAAAACGCCGGCGAACTCCACCTGTCCAGCGGCGGCCAGCTCGGCGTAGAGGCGGGCGTGTTCCTTGCCCAGCGAGCCGACGCCGAGGACGGCGACTTTCACCTTTGATGCCATGGGCGCAGTCTGCCACTGACATGGGGCGACTGACAAGGGCTGCGTATCCGACGACATGAGGACACGGAACTCCGGCGCGTCGTTTCTCCGCCGCGTTACCTCGTCGGCTACGCGCGCAACTTTGAACTTTGAACTTTGAATCTCGAACTTGTAAGTTCGCTCCATGGATGTTCTGGCTTATATCGTCGTTGCCATTGCTGCGTATTTGCTCGGCTCAATTCCGACGGGGTATCTAGTGGCGCTCGCGAAAGGCATCGACATTCGTGCGGTGGGCAGTGGCAACATCGGAGCGACGAATGTCTTTCGAATTCTCGGCAAACCCGCCGGAACATTTGTGCTCATCGTGGACGGGTTGAAGGGTTTTGCCGCCGCCGCATGGCTTTGCGACACGCTGCTGAACATTTTCAACGTGACGAGCGCGGACGCGGAGCCGTACCGTATCATCGCGGGCATCTGTGCTGTGCTCGGCCACAATTACACTTGCTGGCTCAAATTCAAAGGCGGCAAAGGCGTCGCTACCAGCGCGGGGGTTTATTTTGCGCTCGCGCCGAAGGCGGCGGGCATTGCGTTGGGCACGTGGATTACATTCTTTACCCTGAGTCGTTACGTCTCCGTCGCGTCCATTGCCTCGGCAGTGGCGTTGCCTGCGGCGGTTTGGTTTACGGAGGACAGCGCCGTCTTGGGAATTGTCACCACCGCGATTGGTTTGCTCGCCATCGTGAAACATAGGGAAAACATCAAGCGCCTGCTCAATGGCACCGAGCAGCGTTTCGGCAAAAAATCCACCGCACCGGAGGCCGGGAAATGAAAATCACCGTACTCGGCGCGGGCGCGTGGGGGACGGCGCTGGCCCGTCTTCTTCATCAAGGCAAACATGCGATCACCCTTTGGGGGCATGATCGGGAACACTTGAACGATCTGCGAAAAACCGGCCGCAACGAGCGTTATTTGCCCGGCATTGATCTGTCGCGTGATTGGAAACTTGAAAGTGAATTGTCCCACGCCGTTCAGATCAGCGAATGTGTCGTCGTGGCAGTTCCTTCCAAGGCGTTTCGCGAAGTGACCAGCGCATTGACGGGTTTTCACGGCGTGGTGGTAAGCGTGACCAAAGGGATCGAGCATCAGACGGGGCTGACGATGTGCGGAATTTTGCGCGCGAATGTGTCCCACAACAAAATCGCCGCGCTATCCGGTCCCACGCTCGCGCTGGAAGTGGCCCGGGGCATTCCATCGGCGATTGTGGCGGCGAGCAACGATGCGGAGACGGCATTGATGGTGCAAGAGCTGTTTCATCGCCCGGCATTTCGTGTCTATACGAGCACTGACTTGCTGGGCGTGGAACTGGGCGGGGCGCTGAAAAATGTCATCGCCATCGCCGCAGGTGTTTGTGATGGGCTTGGCTTTGGGGACAACTCCAAGGCGGCGTTGCTCACCCGCGGCATGGCGGAAATTCGCCGGCTCGGTGTGGCGTGCGGGGCGCAGGCGGAAACGTTCACCGGTCTTAGCGGGCTGGGGGACTTGACCGTGACTTGTTTTTCCCGTCTTAGTCGCAATCGTGGTTTTGGCGAGCGGCTCGGAAGGGGCGAAAAACCTGCCGACATCCTCAACAGTGTGATCACGGTGGCGGAAGGGTATCCCACGGCGAGATCAGCGTTCGAACTGGCACAAAAACTCCGGGTTACGACGCCAATCATCGACGAAGTTCACGCGGTACTTTATGACGGCAAAAACGCTGCGCAAGCGTTGCGCGACCTAACGGCGCGCGAGTCCAAGGCGGAAGACTGAGCGGAACGTGGAATCGTTAAGAGAAGCGCAGTGGGAACGGCTTTGCCGTCGATCCTTATATTAAGCAACACGATCATACTCATTTGTTCGTCTCGACAATAAATCTGGTGTGTTCACGGCTGACGAATGGTGTCCAGTAATCGAGCGTTTGTCCAACGCGGAATGGCGCAACTTTGTATGATATAGCCGTTCGCTCCTCTGGCTGCATTTCTATGCCCCACCGCATCTCGTGTCTGTCGGTGACTAAATAGCCCAATCCCCAATACTGAACCGAGCCTCCGTCTGCGAGATGCAACTGCAATCGCGCAAAAATAGGACGCTTGCCAGCAACAAGTCTTGCATAATCATACTGCCCCATCGTCCACCCAACGACCGCTACAAACAGGAATCCAACTACCAACCATCTGCGCTTCTTTGTGTTCATTTTGCTAGTGCATAATGTCGTCTAACAGTACATGGCAAGCGCGTTTTCGGCCTATCCTTTTTCAGGGTCGAACTGTATTCTGGACGTAAGTTTCCGTCCAGCACACTTTTTGTTCTGAAATGGGCTTGTAACATGTCCGAGCAAAGCCGCAAGTTGATCCCTCCTTAATACTCGGAGCGTGTACGGAAAAGCCGTTTGGTGTCCCGGCTTTAGCCGGCAGGCACGACCGAAGCACGCTAAAGCGTGGACACCAAACGGTAAAATCCGCTCGCCGTGGCATTTCGTAAACACTTTCAGACCGAATCAGCAGAGAAAGTTGAACGATCGGTTCCCTGACGCGATGCGCCCCGGGATTAGGCCATCGCCGCTTTGATCCGCTTGAGCAGGTCCCCGTAAGTGTCTAAAGCAGGAAACTGCGGGAACTGCTGCTTCACGTTGTCCGGCGCATGGAAAAGCAAGCCGATGTTCGCTTCGATGAGCATGGCGGTGTCGTTGAACGAATCGCCCGCCGCGATGACATGATAATTCATCCGCTTGAAGGCGGCCACCGCTTCGCGTTTCTGTTCCCGGATGCGCAATTGGTAGTCCACGATGCGGTCGTTCTCGACCGCCAGCCGATGGCACAGGAGCGTGGGCTGGCCGAGTTTCTGGAGCAGCGGAGCAGCGAATTGCTCGAATGTGTCGGAGAGAATAATCACCTGCACGAGCGAGCGCAGTTCATCGAGAAACGCTCTGCCCCCTTCCAGCGGTTGCAGCGCGCCGATGACTTGCTGAATGTCCGAAAGCTTCAAGCCATGCTGGTCGAGAATTGCGAGCCGGCCACGCATGAGCTTGTCGTAATCCGGTTCGTCACGCGTGGTGCGGCGAAGTTCCTTGATGCCGGTTTTCTCGGCGACGGCAATCCAGATTTCCGGCGTCAACACTCCCTCCATGTCCAAAGTCACGATGGATTGTTTCACGGCGCGAGAGTTTTCCAGAATGTCCGCGGGGTGTCCAGCGGTTCGCGCAGCCAACCCGCCAACGTGATCTAAATGGGTTGGCGGATTTGAATGTGAAGATTTCGGCGATTGATGACGTAGAAACGAAAACCTCCAATCGACAAGATCATCAAGAGTTGGCAGCGTTATGGAGACACCACTTCCCGGGCGCATCCTGACACTGCCCNNGGCAGTGTCAGGATGCGCCCCCACTTCCCTCACCCGCCGTAAAAACCTTGTTTTGTCAGCCGATTGGCTTAAATTTTTGGGCGTATGGCAAACGCGCCTTTCAAATTGGAGATTTCGTCAGCCGGAACCCGAGTGGAAAAGCTTGTTTCACGGCGGCTCCGTGAGGCATTGAACCCTCCATGAGCATTCCGCAAAAAGTGTTGTCAGCACTGGGCGTCGTCCTGGCTGCGTTGGTGGTCGGTGGCGTGGTGGGGTGGTTTGCCACCGGGCCGTCATCGCTTTCGATCAAGGACGATTCACCCGTGAAGGGTGACCCTAAAACCTCTTCGCCAACGAAACTCGCGACGGTTCACACGCATCGACAATCCGCCGTGACGAATCGTTTCCGATTGCGACCGCGGCGCAGCCAAACCAATCAGGTTTCGGTGGCGGGCGACCCGCCCTCCGTCACCGCTCCAGCGGAATGGGAGATTAAAATCGATACGGTTCTGACGGCGGATACGGATGATTCGCAGAAAGCAAAAAAGATTCTGGAGTTGCTGCCCCAACTGCCCGAGGAGGGACAGGAAGAAGCCGCCGAACACCTGGCCAACCTCCTGCCAGACGATCAATACACCGCCGCGGGACAGTTGTTGACCAATCTTAAAACTTCCGAGCCGGTGATGGACGTGCTGATGAGCGATTTGCTGAATCGTCCAAATGCGCTTAAACTGCCGCTGTTGCTTGAAATGGCCCGCCTTCCGGAACATCCGCGAGCGGAAGAATCCAAAGATTTTTTGGAGCTTTATCTGGAAAAGGATTACGGCACGGACTGGGGACAGTGGGAACAAGCAATGAATGGCTGGTTGAAAGAAAACCCCGATTAATCTTACGGCTTCATCAGTTGGTGACTATCCAGAATATATCAGGCACGCCCCTGAAAATGCCGCGATGCCCGGGTCGTCGTTCGCATCTCTGAAGTTAAATCGCCACGGATTCACAGCGGCGCTGGGTGAATCGACAATAATGGGTGTAGCCGACGCTATGGGCAAGCTGCATGGCGTCGGTGAAATTCATTCCCACTTCTTCGGGCGCGTGCGCGTCCGAGCCAAAAGTCAAGGCGACGCCGATTTGCGAAGCCAATTGGAGGATTTGCCTGCTGGGATACATTTCCTTGCAATCCTTGCGCAAGCCGGCGGTGTTGATTTCGATGGCGACTCGATTCTCCTTTGCGGTCTGGAGAAACCGCTTGAAGAGAGGTGTGCAATCCTGGTGCGGATAAAAACAAAACTTTTTGCAAAGGTCGGCATGGCCGATGATTTCAAAAAGACCGGACGCTGCCGCTTGCGTGAGGCGCTCGAAATAAACCGTCCAGACCTCGAAAGGATCGCGTTTCTTCCATTCGGAAATTTTCCTGGGGTTGTCCAGGTCCCAGGAATCCGAGACGTAATGCACCGAGCCGATGAGGTAATCCCACGGATGCCGCGCGGCCAGCTTCCGAATCCAATCCTCGTGGCCGGGCAGGTAATCCGTCTCCAACGATAATTTAATGGTCAGGTTCGGATGATCGCGCCTGGCTTTTTGAACTTTCTCCACGTACTCATCGAGTTGATCGATGCGCATGTGCCAATCGTCAAAATCGTCGCGGATCATGGGGTTGTGGTCGGACATCCCGATTTCTTTCAGCCCCAGGTTGAGCGCGTGGGCGGCATATTCGGTCGGCTCGCCGGTTGCGTGGCGGCAGAGCGGAGTGTGCATGTGATAATCAGCAGGCAAAGCCATGAGTCAAAATTCAACCAAATTTGATTCGAGTTACGAGAACAAAAATATCGGCGGAAAAGTCTTCAACACCTCGCAGGTGGAAGTGTTTGAACGGGATTGAGCAGGCGTTCATTCCAGCGTTGACAGCCGCGCGTCGCCTCTTTACCGTCCGCTGGTAAATAGCGTGCATTGACCCCGAATTTACATTTCGGGGCTTTTTATTGTCCGTGCGCAGCGATTGAACTATGGCAAATACAATTCTAGTCGGCGCCCAATGGGGCGATGAAGGCAA
>PLJQ01000385.1 GCA_003140275.1 Limisphaerales bacterium | reverse complement strand
TGCGCGAGGCCGGCGCGAAGGAAGTCCACATGCGCATCTCCTGCCCGCCGCACAAGAACGCGTGCCATTACGGCATCGACTTTCCCGACCCGGAAAAGCTCCTCGCCAACCAATGCACGCTGGAGCAAATCCGCGAGTATCTCGGCGCGGACAGCATCGGCTATCTCGACGTGGACGGCATGGTGCGCGCGACCGGGCAGGAGGAGAAAAACTTCTGCCTCGCGTGCTTCAACGGCGACTACCCCGTGCCGGTCGATCCGACGCTCGACAAATTCATCATGGAGCGGCGCAAGGGCCGCAAAGACCTGCTCGTCGCCGACGAACATCCTGAACTTTTCGACAAAGTTTTTTAACGCACGCGATGCCCTCGAACTCCGAACTCCGAACTCCGAACTCCCACAAAAAAGCCTACGCCGCCGCCGGCGTTGACATAGATCTCGGCAACCAAGTCAAAGCCACACTCCCGCAACTGCTTGCCAGCACGCATCGCCGCGAAGTGCTCGGCAAAGTCGGCGGCTTCGGCGGGCTGTTCGCGCTCGACCTTAAGAAATATCGCGAGCCGATTCTGGTCAGCAGCGTGGACGGCGTGGGCACGAAGCTCAAGATCGCCTTCGCCATGGACAAACATGACACCATCGGCGCGGACCTCGTGAACCATTGCGTCAACGACATCGCCGTGCTCGGCGCGGAACCGCTGTTCTTCCTCGACTACCTCGGCACGGGCAAACTCGAACCGCACGTTTTTACCGATATCATCAAGGGCTTCGCCCGCGCCTGCGCGGAGAACCACTGCGCGCTCATCGGCGGCGAAACCGCACAGATGTCCGGCTTTTACCAGCAAGGCGAATACGATTTGAGTGGAACGATTGTCGGCGTCGTGGAGAAGTCCAAGATGCTCAACGGCCAGAAAACCGTGAAGCGCGGCGACCTCGTCATTGGCATCGCCTCCAGCGGCCTGCACACCAACGGCTATTCGTTAGGACGCAAGATTTTCTTCGAGCAACTCAAACTGAAACCCACCAGCCGGGTGCCGGGCTTGAAAGGCACGGTTGGTCAGGAATTGTTGAGAGTACACATCAGCTACGGCCCGCTGCTGCAAGCGCTTCTGAAGCGCTTCAATTCAAAATTCAAAATTCAAAATTCAAAATGCCCAATCAAAGCTTTCGCGCATATAACGGGCGGTGGATTTGTGGACAACATCCCGCGTGTGCTGCCGAAGAACCTGGACGTGGTCATCCGTAAAGGCTCGTGGGACATGCTGCCCATCTTCCAGATCATCCAGACGAAGAGCGGCGTGCCGGAGGTCGAGTTGTATCAAGTTTTCAACATGGGCATTGGCATGATCGCCATCGTGTCGGCGGACAAGGCGGATGCCGTGTTAAATTTCATCCGCGCGCAAAAGCATAAAGCCTGGCTCATCGGCGAAGTGGTGAAGGGCAGGGGCGAGGCGCGAGTTATCTAATCATACAACCAGTGGCCATCACCGAATTTAAGATTGAGCACTTCGACGAAGTGCTCGCTTTGATGAGACGAACGCCCGGCGTCACGGTGCGAGATGCTGACTCACGCGATGCGACAGCGCGCTATCTCGAACGGAATCCCGGATTAAGTTTTGCGGCTCAAAGCGCTGGTCGAATCATTGGTTGCGCGATGTGTGGACACGACGGACGGCGTGGTTATCTACAACATGTGATTGTTGAGCCTGAACATCGTGGTCAAGGAATTGCACACGAATTGGTGACTCATTGTCTCGATGCGCTAGAGAAGGTTGGAATCCTTAAAACCCACATTGATGTTTTTGTGACCAACAAGACTGCGAACGAATATTGGACTCGAAGAGGCTGGAACCTCCGCGATGACATCCTTCGATATTCGTTTAACCGTTCGCAACGTAAAAATGCCTGAAAGAATGTGACATATCGAAGTCTATTTACCTATTCCGTGGTAAGATGTTAACGAAACTTCTCCCCGTCGCTTTGGGCGAACGCGAGCACGCGCTGCTTTGGGAATTGGCGCAGTTGCCGCCCGTGACGCAGCCATTTTGGACTGCGGTGGCAAGCGAAGCGCGACACCGCTTTGGGGAGGAGCTTGGATAATCGGACTGCACCACTCCATGCGAAAGCGCCGTCGCCGCTGCGCTCTGCTGGCGCAGTCCAAAAACAATCCAGTAACTCACCAGTCTGGCGAGACTTGAAAATCATCCGGCACGTTTAACTGGCCGGTTTTGAATCGATAAATCGTTTTGATTTGGGCAGGAAAAGCTTGAATGGAAATGCCCGGCTTGTAATTTCCCGTCTATCCAGCGCATGGACAAAGCAACTCCAACTCGACCCCTGGCAGCGGGCGACCCAACGCGGACGGATTACATTCGACATGACACCGTGGAGGTGGCCTTCGGCAAGTTGAACGAACTGGCCCAGCGGATCCGCCAAAAAGTCCGGTTGAAGATCAGAACATGACCCAAGAGCATCAACGACTGCACGAACCTCACGAGGGTCACGTCTCGCCTTGGAAGAAATGGGGGCCGTATGTTGCCGAACGGGCCTGGGGCACCGTGCGGGAGGATTACAGCGCGGATGGNNCTGCCATGTCCGACCGCTACCAGATTCTGGTCTTTGCTCTGGCGTTGTGGAATGGCCGCGATCCGATTCTGAAGGAACGATTGTTTGGCCTGGTGCCAACCGAAGGGAACCACGGGGAGGACGTGAAGGAGTATTATTTCTATCTGGATTCGACGCCCACGCATTCCTACATGAAGTATCTCTACAAGTANNTTCGACGACAACCGCTATTTCGATGTATTTGTCGAGTATGCCAAAGCGGGGCCGGAAGACTTGGGCATCCGCATCGAAGTGTTCAACCGCGGACCGGAAGCGGCGCCGATTCACATTCTGCCGCACCTTTGGTTTCGCAACCGTTGGGCCTGGGGACCGGAGGCCAGACCGGAGCCGCGCATTTCTTTGGGGCAAAAGCGCACCGATGACTTAATGCTCCATGCCGATGACACTTGCTGCCATTCGCTCAAAAACATTCCGTTCGAGTATCGGCCCGGATCGCGCTATCTCTACGCCGACCCCGGCGCGCAACCCTTGTTCACCAACAACGAAACCCACGGCGAGCGGGTCTTTGGTTCGGAGGTGAAAAGCCGAAGTCCGTTTGTCAAAGATGCGTTTCATCGCCACGTCATCAACGGGGAGGATTGTGTCAACCCGGAATCGTTCGGCACCAAAGCCTGCCTGCATTACGCCGCCAAAATGGTGCCCGCCGGCGGCTCCATCGTCCTGCGCCTGCGGCTGGCGGACAAATCGATGGCCGGGCCGCTTGCGAACGTCGATGAAATCGTTGCCATGCGCCGGGCGGAAGCCGACGAGTTTTATGCAACGGTTCATCCGCCGGGCGCTACTGAAGATGAACGGCGCATCCAGCGTCAGGCGCTCGCCGGCTTGCTTTGGAGCAAACAGATTTATCTCTTCGATGTTGCCGAATGGTTGGACGGCGACAATCCCAGTTCGCCGCCCCCCGAATCGCGAAAAAATATCCGCAACGTTCACTGGCGGCACTTGAATTCCAAACGCATCCTCTCCATGCCGGACAAATGGGAGTA
>PLJQ01000142.1 GCA_003140275.1 Limisphaerales bacterium | reverse complement strand
TCTGGCGACGCAGGTGTATGGGTTCTTCGCGACTTTCCTCGAAGCATTTCTCTGGGCGGGGCTCGGCGGGGCGGCCACGGCTTACGCGGCGGTCGAGGATCGCGAGAAACTCACCGCCATTTTTCGTCCCTTGCTCTGGGTTTTTGGAATCTGGGCGGTGCAATACGTCATCCAGGACACCCCCTTCAACATTCAAGACCGGTTGTTCAGCGCTTTTGGCGCCGATCGCTCCGACTTTCGCCAGCGCGATCCGCTCTATTGGTTGGACAGCGAATGGCTGGAAGCCGTGCTGGCCCTGACGGCTTTGTGCCTCTTCGATCTCTGGGATCGACGCTTCAGCAGTTTTGGACGGCTGGTGCTGTGCATATTGGGCGGCGCAGCGGTTGGGTGGGGAATCCAAAACTTGCTTGTCGCATTGGGTTGGCAGACTGCCGTCGTGGGTGCGCTCGTTCATCCACAAGGCGACCTCACGTTGCTCGACCCTGCCACCGGCGGGCCGAAGTTCGCGGCTGAAGACATGCTGACCAATTGGCCAATAATCTTCTCCAAACTCAGCGCGCATCTGGGCTGGATCTTTGGAGCGGCGGGCGGGATTGCGATTTATTTCTGGCGATACGGTGTGTGGCGGTCCGGCTCCGCGCTCCTCGTCCGCATGGCGTTGTGGAGCTTGATCGTCTTCCTCATCGGGCCGGTGTTGCTTTCAAATTTGCCGCTGTTCCAGAGCGTCGGCGGATTCCGCCTCGCGCCGCCGCGCGGGGACAGTTGGTCCAACATTCTCGGTTGCTACATCGGACTCGTTCTCTACTTCCGAAAGACCGGGCAGAAACCGGTGGTCTTCGCCGCCCTCCTCTCGGGCGCGCTGGGCGGCCTGGCGTTGACGACCGCACAGTTCATCAAGGTGCTGTGCGTTTCTCCCGGTAATCCCGTACTTACCGACAATCCGGCGATCATTCAATTCTGGCAACACTGGCGCAGCGCCAACTGGCACAGCATCGCCCTCGAACAATTTGCCGGCATTCTTTACGGCCTCGCCATCGTCATCCCGCTGGGCATCCTCGCCTCGCGCCTGCCCGTCCGACGCGACGAACCGCGCGTCCGCCCGTGGACTGAAATTTTCGCCGTGGTGTTTGTCTTTAACCTCCTTGCCTACATCAACATCGTGAAAAACGTCCGGGACTGGACCGAAGCCCGCACAATCGGGCAAGGCGTGTTCCACTCGGTCGCGGAATTTCTGCGCGCGCCTCTCTTCGGCAACATCACACTCTCGGCCTGGACCTGGTTCACCCTGATGTGGCTCGCCTTCACGGCCTGCACCGTCACCGTGCTGGTGCGACATCGGAAGCAACCGGTCGCCTTGATTCCCTCGACATGGCTGGGAAAAGGACAACTCCTCTATCTGATATTCCTCTGGCTGATTGTCATCGCCAATTTCACCAAGGCCGTGGTGGCGTTTTCCGATGGCCGCATCGCAACGGAAGGCATGGTCATGTTCAATGCTCTCATCTGCACCGTGCTCATCCTCGGCTCCGCGCGGCAGCAGGATGAGACGCCGGAAATCCGCGAGACCAACTTCGGTCTGCTTACCCGCAATTCTGTGGTGCTGCTATGCGTTTTGCTTCTGGCCACCATGACGCTTTACACAACCGGCATCCGCGTAATTTATGGCGATAAATGGACTGGCTGGGGAGGCAACAATCTTCGCTTTGGCGACAGCGCTGACTGGCGAGTCAAGCCGCTCCTTAAGTCGAAGCCTCATAATTAATGCACGGCACAATTGGCTTCTTTCATCCGCCACTGAACTAATTTATGAATCCATCATCCTTTTCCGTTACGCTGGGGATTCTGGGTTTGTTCCTTGCTTCACTTCACGGAGTGGCTGTCACCAACCTCGACCACCCGCGGCTCTATTTTACGACGAACGATATTTCGCCTCTTCGTGCCAACCGCTTGTCCGGCACGCGGGCGATGATCTGGAGGAACCTCGCGCAGTCCGCCGATTGGTGTCTGACGCAAACACCCCGCGCCAATTGGATCGCGCCCATTACGCCCGATCCGCGTTATGAAAATCTTTACGACCGTTTCTACGCCATCATGGGCGACCTCGCGATTTCCGAGCATCTCGCCTTCGCGTATGCATTTAGTGGCGACGCGAAGTACGGCAACGCGGCGCGCCAGTGGGCGTTGGCCAGTTGCCGTGCGTGGTCGCACGAGGCGGACGACAAACCGGATGGCGGCAAAGCGTACGCGGTCGCCCGACTGCTGAAGGGCGTGGCGGTCGGCTACGACATTGTTTACGATCGGTTCACCGAAGCCGAGCGGAAGGAAATCCGCGAAACACTCACCCGCATCGCCCGGAAATATTTCACCGATTACTTCAGCACGCCGACCATTGCCGGGCCGGGTTTCCACACTCATCACGCCATCGTGGAATGGGGATCGTTCGGCGTAACGGCGCTGGCGTTGCTGGACGAAGTGCCTGAAGCCAAAACCTGGGTTGATGCAACGACAAGGAAGTTTGAAGAATACCTTTTGCCGACGGGTCTGGCCGAGGACGGCGCGCAGACGGAAGGCGGAACGTTTTGGGCGTCCACGATGCACTATCGCTTGTTTTTCATGGACGCGTTACGACGCGTCACCGGACGCGATCTGTTCCGGCAATTTGAAAAGAACATGAATGCCGATCTCGCGTTGGCCTCGATCGCAACGGAAAAGAATCCGGGATACGACGAGCACAACAGCAACGTGGTTCTTGAACCTTCCTACGGTCAACTGGATTACTACGCACCGATATTGTTGGCGCTCGCACGCGAGTACCATCGGCCACTCCACCAGTATCTCGCGCTCTGGGATCATTCGCTAGGCAACATCCAACACACGCGTTACGTCACACCGCATGGCGAGAAACTTTTGTTCGAATTAGGCGGCTACTCGTATCTCTGGTACAACCCGGACGTTCCCGCCGATGTTGACGGAAAAAAACTTTCCTATCATTTCCCGTCAGTGGACGAGGCGTATCTGCGGGCGTCCTGGAAACCGGGCGATTTGCTGGTCGGTGTCCGCAAAGGCGAACTCGTTGTCCACGCAGGCGGACAGCCTGTCCTGATCGAACCCGGAGTTTCTTCTACAACGCAAACCAACGCAACCATCCAAAGCCTGGAAGACAATGGCCATCTGGCGGTCGTGCATTGCGGCACCTCGAATGAAACCTCGCTGACTGTAGAGTTGAATCGTCACGAGCATCGAATCCTGATCCGTCGCCAGGTCTCCGGCGATTGGTCATGGTGGTGTCAGGGAAATCCGAAACGGGAAGGCAACACACTCACTTGGGACGGTCGCGTCAATCTTCGCGTCAAGCGCGGCGAATTCATTACATTTGACCCGGCAGGTTATGTGCTGAAACTCTCTGTCGGCAACGGGCTGCTGCCGCTATCTGATCCGGCGGGACAGAAATATCCGCTGGTCACCGTCCGCCCCTCTTTCGGGGAGGAAGTTGTGATGGAGGTGGAACTTAAATCGTTGAAACATTGAGCCGCACCCTCAAGCAATGGCCTGTTTGACTGTGTTCCGATAAAAGTCGTAAGCCGGGCTGCCAAAGCAGACAAAGACCACTTTCTCTATTGATGGATTTTGCTCCACAAAGTTTTTGACTTCCCGCACGGCGATTGCGGTCGCGCGTTCCAACGGAAAACCATACGCGCCGGTGCTGATGGACGGAAACGCGATGGTGCGAATACCGTGCTGAACCGCCAATGCAAGGCAAATGCGATAAAAACTCGCCAGTAACTCGTCTTCACCATGATTCCCATCTTGCCAAACTGGGCCGACCGTGTGAATGACCCAGCGTGCCGGAAGGTTGTAATCTTTGGTAATTTTGGCCAAGCCGGTCGCGCAGCCGTTCAGCTTCCGGCATTCCTCCAACAGTTCCCAACCCGCAGCCTGATGAATCGCTCCGTCCACACCGCCGCCACCCAACAACGAAGTTACGTTTTTGCTAATAATGGCAGCTCTTTTTATGTGGGTCTTTACACCGGCTATACTCCTCAAGGCGGAATATACAGTAATCCCTTGTTTGGCTGGGCGGAATTAGAAAACGTCAATGGCTCAATCCAATTGCTGAATAGCGCACTGGAATATCAAGGCGGTGGAATATTTGCCGGAACGCAAACCATCATTCCCGTTCCAGAACCGGGCACGTTTTCTTTAGCCGCACTTGGAGTATTGCTTCTCGGCTGGCGGCTGCGTAGTCATTCAAAAGTGTGAGATTCAAGTGAGGACGGGCGTTCATCTCACTTCTCGTCGGTTTGCGCTTTCGGCTCGGGCAGGAAGAACGTCAGCGCCAGCGCGAGGACGAAAACGGAAGTGCCGACGATACCGGCAGCGACGGCCACCTGGTCGAAGGTGGATTTTGCACCGACCATCGGCGCGATCCAATTCGTCGTGAGTAACGCGGCGGAAGTGCCGATCATGCGCCCGCCGAAGTTCGTGGCAAAGCTGCCGCCCGTTCCGCGCAGGTGCAGCGGAAAGACTTTGGGCAGATATTCACCGAAGTAGCTGAACTGCGCCACCACCATCAGGCCGCACAGAAATATTCCCCACTGCATCGCGGGCGCGGATTCGTGGTATAGCCCCCAGTAAGTGACGGGGAACAACGCCAGCCCCGGCACGAGGAAGAGCCGGAGCAAATTTCGACGGGTGAGGGCCGCCAGCAACAGAACCGCGAGCAGGATTCGTCCGATCAAGCCTCCGAGTTCCTGATACAGTTGAATGGTGTTGCCGCGCTCCTTGACGGCTTTGTCGAACGGTTCCTGCAGATCGCGATTGTCGCCGAGCAGTTTCAGGATTTTCTCGCGTTCGACGACGGCTTTTTTTGCGCCGGGCCTGGACCCGGTGAGTTGAACGAGATTGGTTTCAAGCTGGCTGAATCGCAAGCCGAGCCGGGCGAGTTGTTCCTGGTCGTCGGCTTTTCTGGCGGCGCGTTGGGCAATGCGGGTCTTCGCGCGTTGGGCCGAGAGTTCCGCGAGGCCGGGCACGTCCTGCTCCGCCTGAAGGAACGCCGGCATGACCGCCAAAAGATTCGTGTTGAGCTGGCCGGCTTCGATTTGCAGCGGTCTCAGGGCCGCGCGCTGCCCGGCGAGTTCCGGCAATCCCGGCGCGACGCGCAGCGGGGTGAGTTGCAACGCGCCGAAGGCCGCCGCATACGCGCAGGCGGAGAGCAGCGCGGTCACCAGCGTCACGCGGCGGAGTTCGGGCGCGAACAGTTCGCCGAAGCTCGGACGTTTGAGCGTTCCGGCCTGACGCTTCTCACGCCAGATTTGTGATTCGGGCACGAATGGCAGCAGGAACGCGATCAGCGCCGCCGGAATCAGTCCGGTGAATAACGTGTAGCGCCACGCCGCGTGCCCGTTGAAGACTTCCGGCAGCGGCAGCGCGGGCAGCGCGCCGGCGTGCGCGATGACCCAGACATTGATCCCCGTCACAAGCAGGCCGCCGACCGACGCAAACGCCTGCGTGCCGCCCAGCACGATTTCCTTGCGCCGTTTTTCGGGAAACAACTCCGCCAGCCACGTGATTGCCGCGACGAACTCGACGCAGACGCCGATGAACGTGGTGCAGCGGAAAAATACGAACCAGTCCAGGCTCGTGCTGAGCGCCGCCGCCACGGGCGAAAGCGAGTAAACGAAAATGCTCGCCGCCATGATCCGCTTGCGCCCGAAGCGGTCGATGAGCCAGCCGCCCAGCAGGCCGAACACGCCACCGCACAACGCCGAAAGCCAGAGCATCCGGCCCATCCATTGGGTGACGAGCGGATTGTTGGCCGGCACTTGCAGCAACTCGGCAATGGCCGGCACGCCCACCAGCGGCGTCATCAGCAGTTCGTACGTGTCGAACAGGAAGCCGATGGCGGCGATGATGCAAACCAGCCACTGGATGGTGGTGAAGCGGGGTGAAGTGTTGGAGGACATTAAGAATGGTGCGCGTCAACGGTCAATCGGTCGAATCACACGGCCTATTTTTGGCTTTCAGGTTTCTTCAAATCAACCTTGGGAACCTCGTCCTTGCCAACCGCCGCGCTCGCGGAATCGTAGAACGCGTATAAATGGGCGTTGGAAGCCACGTAAACAACGCCGTTGGCCACGATCGGGGTGGAGTAAACCGGGGCGCCGAGGTTGGTGGTGCTGAGAATTTTCTTCTCCTTGCTTGCCGCCAGCACCACGAAATCGCCGTCTTCATCGCCGACATAAACCTTGCCATCCGCCACCAGCGTCGAGCCCCACATGTGCGCTTTCATGTCGTGCGTCCAGTAGGGTTTGCCGGTTTCGGCATCCAGACAATGCAGGAAGCCGGAGAAATCCGCCACAAACAGCAAGCCCTCGGGGGTGATGGAAACGGTGGAGATGCTGCGATGAATCTTGTCGTAGCTCCAGATTTTGCCGGTCTGCGTGATGTCGCCGGTCTTGGTCGCGTCGATGCACGTCAGGACGCCCACCCCTTCGCCGTGCTCCGGGTCCTGGCCGACGGCGACATAAATCCGGTTCTTCCAGAATACGGGCGTCGCATTGATTTCGCTCACGCCTTCAGCGGCGGGATACTTGAATTTTTTCCGCTCCGGCGGATTGCAGTCAAACCACCAGGTTTTTTTGAGATAATCGATGTCCTTGTCCTCTACACGATTGAGCTCCGAGCCGGGCAACACCGGCACGATGGGCGCGCCTGTGCCCTTTTGCGGTTTCGCGTCGAAGGCGTAGCAAACACCGTCGCCGCCGCCGAAGAAAACCAACTGCCGGCCATTCACTTTGCCGGCGGAGGGAGAACCCCATTGGCCGTGGAAAATGCGCGGGCCGATGCCGGCGTTGTCCTCGCCAACGAGTTTGCCGGTTTTCTTGTCGAGCGCGATGAAACTGGGCGAGTTGGGCGACGGAATGTTCACGTGGGTCCAGTCCTGACCGTTCGACGTGCAGGCATAAACAATGTCGTCCACGACCTCGACGGAACAGTTGGAGGCGTTGTGCGGGAAAGAACCGAGTTCATCCATCATGTCATAGACCCAGATGATATCCGCGTCCTTCGGTCCGGGTTCGATGGGCGGCGCATGACGCTCCGTGGGCTTGCCGCGGTCGAGCAGCACGTCTTTGACGGCGTATTTGGCTTCGTCCTTGAACGGGCCGTCGTTGCCGTTGGCCATGCCCTCGGTATCGAGGCAAATCACCTCGCACCGACTCGTCACGAGATAAACGCGATTGCCTTCCACAAACGGCGAGGAAAGCAAACCGAGGCTTTCCCAATCGTTCACCTTGCCGGAAGCGAGCTTGGGAACGACGAGTTGCCAGAGAAACTCACCGCTCTTTTCATCGAAACACATCAGGATGCTGCGATCGCCCTGATGTTTTGGATCGCGCGGATTTTCGTTGTTGGTGCCAATGAACACCTTGCCACCCGCGACGACCACGTTGCCGTAGGCCTGCGCGCCGAGCTTGGCCACCCACTTGACGTTTTTCGTCGTGCTCATGTCGATCTCCTCGGTGCCGCTCTTGAGTTTGCCGGGTTCAAAGCGGTCGGGCAGACCTTTGGCGGGCGAATACATGTTGCGTCCGGGATCGTTGCCGCCCCAGCGCGGCCAATCCTCGGCGTGCGCGGTCGCAAGCAGAAGGACGCCCCCGAGCAAACTCGTGAGCCGGATCCGGGGGGTGAATTGGTAGTGATGTTCCGTCGTTTTCATGATGTGCAACTCCAAACTATTTGTTTTCCGTCACCACGATGTTGTCGATGTAAACGCGCATGTCCTGCGGCGAGAATCCGAATAAACCGGGTGAACCCTCTTGATGTGCGGTCTGGTGTTTCGCTTCGAGGGTCCAGGCGTCGGGTTCGGGATCACCTCTTTTCCAGGCCTTGGCGCGCACGACCCCGGAGCCGTCGCCGGCGATGTCCACGCGCGATTTGAGGTGATACCACACGTTCGGTTGCCACTTGAAATCCAGCGCTTCGCGAAAACGCTCGAAGTTCGAACTGATTTCGAGCTTCTGTTCGTTGCCTTTGAGCACAATGGCATAGCGCTGGTTGATGACGCCAACCTCGGACATTTTGCGGCGGTTTCCCTCGCTCATCACGTCCGCCTCAAGGGTGTAATTCCTGGCGTCCGGCGCGCCGAGGAAGACGGTGGCGCGCTGGAAGAACTTGTTGTCAATCGTCTTGGTCAGACACTTCGTGCCGTCCTTCTCGCGCACCTCGAACTTGAACCGCGCGCCGATCCACGGCAGCGGCGGATAGGCAAAGGCGGCGCCCTCGGCGGCGTTGGTTTCCGACAGCGTGAACGATTCGAAGTCCTGACTGAGCGGCAGGTAGGGCAGCACGCGACCGCGGATGTAGCCTTTCAAATTGCCAAACGTGGCCTCGAACGCGCCGGCGGAGGGTACGGTTTCGTTGCCGGCGACCAGCGCGCCCTGGTCGTTGAACGACGCCTTCATGGCGGAGCGGACGCGCGCAGTGGGCGGGACATAGCTGGCCCATTTCAGCGCCGCCACGTCCTTGATTTCCTCGACGACGAATCCGTTCACATCGATGGAACGGGCACGGAACGTAGCGGTTTGGCCGGGACGAAGCGTGATTTCGGAGGGAATGATTTGGAGTGACCTGGCCGCACCCGGTTTCGGAGCTTTTTCTTCCACGATTTCCCTTGGCAGCGTGGGATTGTTTCCCTGCTTGCCCCAGCAATACAGATGCTTCGTTGTCTGCAGGTAAACTTTCCCGTTGTAGGCCACGGGCGTGCCGAAGCAGCGGCCTTCGAGCGCGACGTGCGAGATGATTTCGCCGGATTTTTCGCCGGGCTTCACGACGTAAAGCGCGCCAGTTGTCCCCGCTTCGCCGCCAGCGGTCTTGGCATCCGGGTCGTCGAGCATCGGCACGTAAAGTTTGCCGTCGGCGTAGAACGGCGACGAATTGCGCTGCTCGATGCCGAGTTTGAGTTTCCATTTGATCGCGCCGGTGTTCGCGTTCACGGCGCAAAGGTCGCCCTTCTCGGCGACGACATAGACCGTATCGCCCGCCAGAATCGGCGAACTGGTCGAAGTCGAGACTTCGGCGGCCCACAACTCGAGTTGCGAGCGTTCGATCACGACCGGCCCGGCAGCGGCGTTGGTGGGTGCGAGCTCGGGAATTTTCAGCGCGACCAACTGGCCTGGCTCATAGGGCACGCCGAAAATGGCGATGAGTGTGTTGTTGTTGTGGACGATGGTGGTGGCATTGATGCCGGCGCGAAAGAGCGGCACGCGCCAGATTGGTTCGCCGGTGCGGGCGTTGACGCACGCCACGCTGCCATCACCCAGCGCGGCATAGAACACACGCCGGCCGTTGTGCCAGGCGAGTTGCGGGTGCGAGAAGGAATTGTCTTTGGGCCGATCGCCGGGGCTACTGGACCACACCAGTTCGCCGGTCCGCTTGTCGAAGGCATAGAAACGGTCGCCCGCCGGGCCTTGCGCACCCCAGTTGGCCGTGATGCCGCGCGTGATGACCAGCCCGCCATCAATCACGGGCGATGCCGTGCGCGCGTTCGGGAACGTGAGCCGCCCAAACTGCTCCATCAACGAGCGCTTCCAAAGCTCTTTGCCGTCGGGCATCAATGCCGCGAGAATCCCCTGCGTGCCTTGGATGAAAACATTTCCCGACTCCGGATCAATGGCGGGCGAAGCCGTGGCGTAGCGGAGATAAATGGTGTCACTGATAAAATCGTTGTAAAGCTGCTGCCAGAGTTTCTTCCCGGTTTCGGCGTCGAAGCACGCCACGCCTTCCTGCAAATTCGCGCCCTCGCCGAGATACCCCATGAGGTAGAGTTTCCCGTTGGCGATGACGGGTGTGGATTGGCCGGGGAAGTCCGCGACCCACAGCGCGTCCTTGACCGTGATTTTCTCCGGCAAATTCTTTTCCAGTGAGGCGCCGTTTTGGTTGGGGCCGCGCCAGCTTAACCAGCCGCGCACCGGCGCCGCTGACGATGGGGAAGGGACAACCAGTCCACGGGCGAGGAACAGACCCAGTGTGACGGTGATAAATGAAAGTTTCATGGTCGAGCTTCGGTCGTTTGAGAGGAGACCCGCCCCGGGCGCGCTCCTGATCTTTTTTCCAGACGGGTGTCACTATTCTACACGCCAGAAAAGTTTGCAATGACAATAATACTTATACGTATAATATGTCCGCAACATTCATTTTTGACCATGCCCGCAGCCAAAATTACTGGTGAGTTGCCAATCGATTCGCCGGATCGACGCCGGCTGCCGCTGTTGCTCCGCCGTGCCTGGTATGGATTGAATCAGGCGTTTCGTCGCCGCCTCGCGACCCTCGGCGTGACGCCCGATCAATTCACTGTGATGCGCACTCTGCTGGAAAACGAAGGCATTACGCAACGTGAACTGGCGCAGTTGATGGCCAGCGACCCCAACACCGTTGCGTCGTTGCTGGAACGAATGGAAAAGGCCGGGTTGGTCGATCGACAAACGCACGAGCAAGATCGGCGCGCCCATCGCATCCGGCTCAAGCCGTCCGGCAAACGGAAATATGAGGCGGCACGCGCAACCGCGGTGGCGCTGCAAACGGACATTCTGACGGCTTTGCCGGAAGCGCGCCGCGAAGAATTTCTGGAACACCTGGCGCGGGTGGCGGACGCCTGCAGAATCGTGGCGGAAAAATCGCCGAAACAAAATTAACTCGCCAGCGTCCCTGGCGTATGCCCGTAACCGCGTAGATGGGAAGTCAGTTGCTCTTACTGACGTTGATCCCCGATGAGGACGCATCCGGAAACGCGGCACCGTTTCGAATCCAGTCGATGATGGCCATGATTTCTTCAGGCGCGAGCGGTAGTTTGCCCTCGGGCGGCATGACGTCGTCATGGTGCGGTGGCAGCAGGATGAGGCGCACCAGATGGCTTTCGATGGGATCATGGGGTTTGATGGCGATGTTGCCGCTTTTACCTCCTTTGAAGGCGAATCCGGCCTGGTCCAGGCGATAACCGCTCTTTTGTTTTTCCGGACCGTGGCAGGCGTAACATTTGGCGGCGAAGATGGGTTGGATCTTCTCCACGTAGAGACGCTTCGCTTCATCAAGGTCCGTGGCAATGGCAGGAACATTTTCAGCGGGTTCGTGATCGACGAGTTCGCGCACAAATGCGGGCGCGTTTTCGATAAGGTATTTCGAGCCATGGGTGAGATTGCCGCCGAGATGGCCGGCAACCACAACCAGGGTCAGCGTCCCGGCCAGAAGCAAATGGTAACCGCGAATCCAAACGCGAACAGCGCCGGTGCGGCAGGCAGGTCTCTGGAAAACCAGCGTGGCCAGCGTGAATACTGGAACGCCCAGCCCAAACAGACGGTGCAGTCGAAGAGCGTGTGATTCGTACCCGCCGGTTTCCGAGCGCAGGATTCCGAAGGCGGCCGAAATGATGCCGGCGACAAGGCTTAGCCAGAGGAATAGCCGTGTTACGCGCCGGATTTCATGGCTTGGGTAGGTGAAACCGTAGAGTTCAAGTATGAAAACCACGGTAAGGAAGCCGATTGGAAAATGAAGCACTACGGCATGAAAGGGAGCGAGAAAGGGACGCCATTGAAAGATTTTGTGAAGGTTGCCCGGGGATGGGATCGCCGCGAGGGCGGGCAGGCCGGCACTCAAAACAACGAGACACAAGAACAGTCTCCAGGGCCTCAAGATTCGCGTCATACGTTTGCAAGCTCCCGGGGTTCGTTGCTTTGCATCTGATCTCAAGGGGCGGCAACACCGGTTCAAAAGCGCCAATAGTTTGGCAGGTCGTTTTTCGTTTCGATGAGGACTTCACGGATCGCCTTGCGCGAGGCCTCGGAGAGCTTTCGGTAATCAGGCGATGGGTCTTCCCCGGAGAGGATGTCCCAGAGCCGTCGGTAGAAATGTTTGCGCGCCGGCGCTGGAACAGCCTCGAAGGAAGGAGAATAAATCATGAAGCTGAAAGGGAATTTGAAAAGGCGCGTTTGCAGATCGAACTGGCGCAGCGAGCGGCCTTGTTTGTCTTTCGGGCCTTGCTGCTCGAACCAGTGCGCAAAGTCGCTCGTGCCGCGCACCGTTGAGCCGAGGCCCGCCTCGTCGGTGAAGAGCATGTACTTGAGGACGGCTTCGATGGCCGGGTAGGCAGGCCGCAGACTGTCACCGGTCTGCAGGGCGTTCCTGGATTCGGCGGCGAGACGCGTGAGCAGCGTTTGCATGTGCGCCTGATGCTCGAGCACGAGCAGCGATACAATGTCACTTCCGCCGTCCGGATATTTGCGTACCTCGAGAAAGGGTTTGAGATCGGTGATGTTCGCGTTGCACGCGGGATCTTTTTCGTGACGGGCAATGGCCTCCGCGCCAAAGAGATTTCCACGATGAGTCAACGCGCCGTAAGTGCCGGTGACATAAAAACCGCCCCAGCGTTCGGCGATCGGCGTTCGGTGCGTGACCACGATTCCGCTGAGCACGTCCACGTCCCCGTCATCTTTCGTCAGAAAGGAACGAACCAGCAAACCGGGAACATCAAGCGTTTTCGAGGAAGCGTGGCACTCCAGGCAGCGATCATCACGTACCAGACGGGGTTGGGCGGACTCCTTTTGTTCGAGCGTGTAGAAAACGACGCCGAGTTTGACATCGGCGGCGGCCAGCTCGATGAGTTCAGCGGACGGCACATACGCGACGCTGGCCTGATCATTGTAATAAAGGGCCCGCGGATTCTGCGGAGAAATGAGCGCTTTGTTGGGTGAAGTTTTTGAGGCAACAAGCAGTTGAGAGGAGACCGGCACATTCAGCTCATGCAACAGCGATAGCAGATAGCCGTGCCGGGTTTCATGCCGAAGCCGCGTTTCACCGCGTTCCAAACGGGTTTGCAACGCCAGAATGACGCCGGAAGCCTCGGTTTTCCGGTACCCATTCATGCCCTCGTCCAGGACCGTTGCCTTGCTGGCATCGGGTGTAATGGCGGCCGATAAAGTAATTGAGCGCGCGAGCAGGATGATCCAGCCCAGCGTAATCCAACTCAAGGTGTTTCCGCCCTTCATTGACCGGGACGCAAACCTGATGTGGGATTTAGAGTTCACAATCATGATTTATTCCACCACGCGGCAGCAGAAGGGTCTTTACGGCTTTTGGCGAAGACTCACCGTTTCTTGGCTTATGATCGTCAATCGGAGGGTGCGTCCACCCAAAGAGCCGGGAGGATTGGCCACAAGGTCTGTGGCAAGGCCGGGGGAAGTTTTGGGAGTGGGGTGGAAAGGATCAGCAAAACCCCGCGCCAGGCGGGGGGAAGCTTTCGCCAGGCATCGTCACAAATCGCGCGCGTAGAGATTCATGAACTCTACGGCGCCACCGGTGTCGCGCAGGCCAAGAGCGCCGCGCGCGGGAGCATCCGCCGGGAGGGTGAGGCGTTGCGTTTCCTGGTCGTTGCGCCTCACCGTCACTTCACGAGCTTTCACCGTGATGATGATGCGTTGGTAATTGCCCGGCACCGCACCTTTGGTGGGAGTCCGCGGGTTAAAGAGTGCCCAAAAAATTTGAACCTCCGCGCCTTTGCCCTCCTTGCCACGCAACTGAATGGACGGCAATGACAGTTTCTTCCCTTCCGTTGGTTTCACCGTTCGGCAATCCAGCACGAATTCCTCATCGCCGAAATCGTTCTCCGTCCAAAGGGTAGCCTCCGCGTCCGGTTCGCCGGCTTTGAGCGCAATGCGGCCGCCGCCAGCCTGCCAGCGCGCCGCCGTCGTCGCATTCGTTTTCCAACCGCGCAGGTCAAGGCCAGTGAAAATCGTCCGCCAGCCCAGGTCTAACGGCGCGGTCAGTTCCGCCGGTGCGTTGCTGGACGGCAGTTCCTTGAGGCGGAGATTGCGAAAGTCCACCGGCGCGCCTTCCGATTCCAACCCGAGATAGCCTTTGCGATAGTTGCAGTTTTCGCCGCCGGAAACTTCCTTGCCATTCACGCTCAGTCGAATCACACCGTTGGTGCAAACGATGCGATAGTGGTTCCACTCCGGAAACCCTTTGCTCCGTTCCTCCGAGGGAAAGCTGCGCTCGCCGTTGTGCCGGCCAAACGGTTTCATGGTCGCGCCGTGGATGGGGAACACGTCGCCGTGCGTGGTGAACCAGTCGCCTTTCTTCCCGTGCCGCTTCTCGTATTGCGTGGCGTAACCGTGATCGAGCACCTGCACCTCGATGCCGCGGAGGAACGGCACACCGGGCGCCGCGATGGGTGTGCCCCAGATGAACACGCCGGAGTTGCCGCCGCTTTCCAGGTGCCGCCATTCCAGTTCGAGGATGAAGTTTTCGTATTGCCGTTCGGTGCGCAGTGCGCCCGTGGGATGGCCGGTGCAATGGATCATGCCGTCGCGTACGCTCCACGTTTCGGGCGCGCAATTGGCGTTCACCCAGCCGGTGAGATCACGCCCGTTGAACAGCGGAACAAAACCGTCGTTGTCATCGGCCAGCGCGGTGACACCTGCCGCCATCAGGAGAATCAGGGAGAATGGTTTCATGCCGTGATATTGCCGGCGCAGTGGCGAGATTGCACGCCGGAATTGACCGGGGCGGCAACGCGATCCGGTCGAAGTCAATTCTCAACCTCCAGACAATCGACCGGCAGGAAACCCGTTTCGCCGCGCAGGACAACCGCATGGAAGCCATCACGCAGGGTTGCGCTTGCCCACACCCTCTGCGAGGTCGCCGGGTGCTCCGCGTACAAATCGATCTCTCCTGCCGGTTGGCCATCAACCAACACTTCAGCCCGTCCAAACTCGGGGCCGCGTGGACTCCACAGCGCCATCCGACGACCGGCGACGTTCCATTTAACGCGCGCGTGCTCACGGCGCGACACCACTCCGATCTCGTGCCGGAAGGCAGGCTCGCGTCGCTCCTGCCAATGCGCTGGATTCTCACCCGCGCCGAGCAAAGCCTCGGTGTAGAGATAGGTCAGGCTCGCCGGTGTCGCTTGTCCGGAGACGTGAAATTTTTCGACGGACAGACGGCTGTGCGGCTCCACCATGATCCCGAGGACGACGGGTTTTGTTTCATCATCCACGGCGAGGCCCTTTTCCTCCCACAAAACCCGACCGTTACCCAAAAACCGCGCGGTGCCGTTCGCCCGATGTTCCAAAGTGAAATTCCACAAAGAAGAATGGGGCGCTCGACCCGAAGCCAATATTTCTTCCTTTCCGGGTTCACCTACGACGACCACGCGCCAACCCTCGGGCGTGAGTTCAACGGCGCGAAAGTGTGACCGCATCAGCGGGTGGAGCGTCGCGTCGGATTGCGGGACATTCGGCCCCAGAACGCCGCGGTAATCCCAGAAAATCCGGGCCACTCCACGCACCTGCATGGCGGCTTCCAGCTTGAAATCACCGAAAGCACGGCGCAGACAGGTGAAACTTGGCCCTTCATGACCCGTCAAGACGAAGCCACGTTTGCGCAGCGGCTGCTTCCACGGACGCTGGGCGAGATTGACGGTGCCAAAGCCTTTCGCAGCCCGGCTGTTGAACATCACTCGAAACGTTCCGCCCGCGTCCACCCAGCCGGAGAAGGTTTGACCCCATATCCCGAAGAACTCGTTCTCCACATCCTCCGCGTGCCAGACCGAGCCGTGCCGGAATATTTCCCACGCGCCCGGCTCCATGGCCCGCTCCAACGGCGCGCGAAAGAGCACATTGAAATTGCGGTTCAACGCCACCGAAGTCGCCGGCGCGTACAAATAACCGTCGTGCGTGAATGCCGGGAAAAACTCCATCAACGGCGGATGATAATCATTCCGCTCGACGTGGCGGACGAGTTGCCGTTCCGAGTACGGACCGTCCGGTTTCGGTGACGTCATCGTGAACAGCGCCCAACTGTTTGGGGCGCTGTCCATCATCCCGGCAATCAGCCAGTCAGACTTTCGTCGAACCAGCGTCGCGGCGTAGGTGCGTTGGTATTTTCCGAGCAGCGGCGTGAGTGTTGTGTTGCGGGTGATCGGTTGGGGCGCGCGATGAAACGGGCCTTCCGGTTTCCCGGCCCAGGCATACGCGAGGCCGCCTTCCCGGTTGAAGTCCAGTTCACCCCAGTCGTAAATCATGTGATAACGCCCCTCGGCGAATACCACGCTCACGTCCGGCGTGTGGCCGTTCTTGTCGAAAAGTTTCGCGTCGCCCCGGAGAACCGGGCCAAGATTCTGCCAGCTCTGGCCGCGATCCGTGGAGCGATACAGCAGGCAACGGCTGGCGCAAGCGCCATAACCCCGGCAATAGTCGCCGACATAAACATACCAGTTGCGGCTCACCGGATCGGCGAAGAAAAAGCCATTCACCGGCCACTCGAATGGCGGCGAACCGCGATGAATCGGATTGTCCGGCGCGCGCTCGGCTCGAAGGAATCGAACGAAGGATCGCCATACACCGGATGCCGCAACCACCAATCAACTTGACGCGATTCGGCGTAATCCAATTCGGTCACCCGGACCGAAGGGTCGCTTCGATCAAGACCCGGTTGCGGCGAGTTCGGCGCCACCGTCGTTTGCCAGACACATCCGCAAAGACTGAATCCAAACAGCGAAAGCAACGTTAGGAATGTTTTCATCGATGCGAATCGGCAATTCATTTAAGCGTGTCCCTGCCGAAATCGGGAAGCAACGATAGCCAATACTTACATTGCGATGCGAGTTGTAGTTTTCTTTGCGCCAGCTAACCAGATAACTCCGTCGGAAAGCGCGTTTGAGTTTGGCGAGGAGCGGGGCGGTAATCAGAAAAAATGGTGGTTTGGACCGCCCTCATTCCGACCTTCTCCCCCGGGTTACGCTCTACAATTACTGCACTTGCGGCGCGCTGTCGTCGATCACCGATCCGCTGAACCAGGTCACTTCGTTTTTCTACGACAACGCCGGGCACCGGACCAACACCATTTATGCCGACGGCTACGGCGTAACCAACAATTACAATCTCATCGGCCAGCTTACCAGTTCCATCGACCGGGCCGGAACCAGCATCACCAACTGGTTTAACAATCAAGGATTACAGTTCGCCGTCAGCAATGCCTTCGGTCAGTCGAGTAAAATCGTTTATGATGTTCTCGACCGCACCACCAACTCGGTGGATGCAAACGGAGTGACCATCACCAACACCTTTGACAATTTGAATCGCTTGCTGACACGCGGGTATCCCGACGGCGGGGTGGAGACGTTCGTTTATTCGGCGAACGTGCGCGCGGCGACCAGCTACACGAACCAGCTTGGGTCGAACGTCGTCAACTACGCTTACGATGCGGCGGGACGCAAGACCAGCGAGGTTTATCCCGGCATTACGACCAACCAATACACTTACAATACCGCCGGCGATAGGTTGACGCTCACCGATGGCAAGAGCCAGACGACTTCCTGGAACTACAATCAATTTGGTCTTGTCACCAACAAAGTGGATGCGGCGGCCCATGTCCTGTTCGTTTATACCTTGCCTATCCGGTTTCTTGACAACTTCAATTTTTAGCTTTTTTTAACCTATGGACCCACGCGGCTTCCCTACTAATCTCCCGGAATTCCAAAAGGTTTTCCCGAATGACGATGCCTGTGCCAAGTATCTTGAGGCTATGCGCTGGCCAAACGGTTTCACCTGCCCGAAATGCGGAGTGCAGGGCGAGCCATATCGCTTCCCGACGCGCGCAACGGTAATCTTACGCTGCCGAAAGTGCAAGAGGAACACAGCCCTGTCGAGTGGAACGGTCATGCAGGCTACGCACACCCCGCTCGCCACCTGGTTCTGGGGGGCCTATTTGGTTACGACTCAAACTCCCGGACAGTCCGCCCTTCAATTCCAGAGGCAACTTGGCCTATCCCGCTATGAGACCGCTTATATGCTGCTGCAGAAATTGCGAGCGGGAATGGTGCGGCCAGAGCGGGATTGCATCGGCACCGAATATCCGGTCGAAATTGATGAATGCCTGATCGGGGGGCGGACGCGCGGTGAGGGGCGCGGGGTGCATCATAAGGCCGTGGTGGTTGGGGCCGTCGAAGTTCGCTTACGCAAAGACGCCGAACACCGGGCAGCGAAACATCAACAAGACCATTCTGGCGGCATACCGCTCAAGAAACTGGTCTATGCCGGCCGGTTACGGTTGCGCGTGGTGGCCACTCGTGGCGCCGCTGATTTAACCACCTTCGTCACCGAGAACGTCGCCAAAGGTTCAACCGTGCGAACAGACGCATGGCACAGCTATGATACCCTTTCATCCTTGGGGTATGTGCATGATCGTCTGACACTGGCAGGCGACCCGGACAAGGCAGAAGCGCATTTGCCAATGATTCACCTCGTCTTTTCAAATCTGAAAACGTGGATTCTTGGCACCCACCACGGAGCCATCGCCCAGCACCACTTGCAAACTTACCTGAATGAATATGTCTTCAGGTTCAATCGGCGCTTTTACCCAATGACGGCCTTCAATTCGGTTTTAGGGCTGGCCGCCCATGCAACGTCGCCGACTTACGAGAGCCTGTATTCTGGCGAATGGAAGCACCACGCATGAAATGCTCGTAATCTTCAATTAAGATGCTGCGGTTTTTAGCAAACATCCGACTCATCCGGAGCATCCGCGCCGGAGGAATTATTTTCGCATTCACGGGCATTGATTATGGCGACTCTTTTGGTTGGGTCGCAGTCGTCTCGAACGTAATTCGCTTGGAGGATACAATGAATCGCGCGCTGAAGTCCTTCAAATCCCCGGTGAACGCCTTCCCAAAGGTATGTCGGCTAATATCATCATACGGAACGCTTCCAGAGCCTTGTTTCCGAATACGATCTCTCGCCCACTTTTGTTGCGCAACGAGGTTGGTGGAATAGGTTGGGATTCCATAGCTTTTGATCTGCTGCCCAACTCGCGCCTCATTAGGAGAGAGACTTAGGTAATGGGTTTTGATTATTCGCCACGGATAGTACCAGGGTTTTATAGCTGGTGGAAGCGAAAGATATTGACTAACCGGTATGGAGTTTGCATTGCCTTGCCAACCTTGGGCGGCAAGGATTGATTTTGCGGACCGTTGCATTGCCACGTCTTGGTCCTCGTCGTAGGTTGTGCGTCCATACGAATCGTTCAACTCGTAGCTGATTATAAATTCCTGCTCGACTATGAGCCAATCGTCGGCGCGTTGAACTACTGTGCCCTGGATTACAAACGGACCGCTCGTTGGGTTCTCGCGTATGATCGGTCCGAAGTCGTAAAGGTTCGTGCCGATGATACGGAAGTTTGAATTGGTGTCGGCGGCATCAGTGCGCTGTCCGAGCAAGGCGATGACCAGGAGGCCAAGCATTCTCAATGAGGTGACCATCTGATAATTGAATCAAGTTTGGCCACCAACATCAAGCAGTTTCAAAACGCCCGGCAATTTATGAAAAAAATACCAGCAAACCACATCCCAGACAAAGCTCTTGCCCGGATTCAGGCGGCTTGGAAACATGCACCCCATGATCTCCTCAGCCTGTGGGATATGATTCCGTTTCCAGCAAGCAAATTCTATCAGGCTTTGGAGGCGCTTGAGGCTCTCCAAATGCAAGCACAAGAATGGATCAGAAAACACCCAAACCTATGCGTTTCTACGCTGGACCATCTGCGCAATCTGAATGAGACCATTATTCCAATCGAGCAGTTTTGTGAAAAGCTGCAAATGGAGAAATCACTGACGCGTATTAGGCAATTCCAACGCTCGTTGCAACCGCCAACCAGTTTACATGTTCGAGTGGTAGAGTCAGAAATCTTGAGCATCCGGCAAACTATTTGGGAGGAGTTTAGCAATCGCCAATTCACGTTCATCCAAACCGGTAAAACAAAATTCTTTGAACAGGAAAGCCTGTTTGGAGAGAAAGTTTTCAATAGATTTGACCGCGCGCGTCTTGACACCAAGGAAGCTGGTAATTGCTTGGCGGCAGATCTTAACACCGCCGCAGTTTATCACCTTATGAGAATCATGGAGATTGGGTTGTTGACGCTACACAAAACCCTTGTTCGCAAGAGGCCCACCAATCCGAATTGGAGTGCGCTGATTAGCGACATCGAAAAAGCCATCCGAGACAAAGATAAAATCCAACCCTGGACGCCTTCATGGAAAAAGCAGCGGGGATTTTACACCGAATGCGCCAGCCATTTCTTCTTCTTCAAGGACAAACGGAATCGGGCGGTGCATGTGGAATTGCCGTTCGAGCATTATGTTCCGCCAGGCGGCGACCAAGCGTTGCGAATCTTCGGTCAGGTCAAAGGTTTCATGCAACATCTAGCCACCAAGCTCAAACAGCGTTAGGATCAATCCTTTTCAGGACTGACTTTTGCGTATATCGTCCGACTTTGGCGTATTTTTCCGGGTTGAGCATTTTAAGGTCCATGAAAATTGACAATATCAGCCGGGTGGCCTCATTGCTTTTTTCTCTTTATTTGCTCCAAGAGTGCTTCAATCTCCGCCTTGGTCGCGGCGCTGTTCAACGATTGTCTAGTGCCACCCTTCTTCTGTGTATTGAACGATGCCAACTCTGCCTCATGCGCTTCCTGCGCCGCCTTGTTGGAATCAGCCTTCGAGGGCTGGCTGCCCTGATTGATCGGAGGATCTTTTTCATCAGCCAATGCGCGGAGAATTTTGGCTATCTGCTTATCTACTTCTTTTTCCGTCACAAATTAAGAAAATGACAAAATTAACTATTTGTCAAGAAACCGGATAGGCCAGGTTTATACCTACGATTCCAATGATCGTCTGACGAATCGACTGGATGCTTTGAGTCATCAGACCCAGTATTTTTATGACGCGGTCGCTAATCTGACGAACGTTGTTTACAACACCAGCACAAACATCCAATTGAGCTACGATGCTCTCAATCGGCTCACAAACATGGTGGACGCGGCGGGGGCAACTGTGTTCAATTACAGCAGTTTCGGCGCGTTGCTGAGTGAAGATGGCCCGTGGGCCAATGACACTGTGAGCTACACCTACGACAACGGAAGGAGGCGCAGCAGTTTGACGCTGTTGGCGCCCAATGCCTCAGCGTGGACGCAGAGTTATGGTTATGACAGTGCCAGCCGGATGACCAACATCACCTCGCCCGCCGGTGCGTTCACCTACGCGTATGATGCAACCCGGCAATTGCAAGTGAACAAGCTGACTTTACCCAACACGGCTTACATCACTAACCTTTACGATACCGTTGCCCGGCTCACCGGAACTTATTTGAAGAACAGCGGTGACACCAATCTGAACTCCCATCAATACAGCTACAACGTGGGCAATCAACGGATCCAGCAGGTGTTCACGGCCACAAATTATGTCGATTACACGTACGACAACATTGGTCAACTAAAAACGGCCAAAGGAGAAGAATCCGGCGGAGTCACGAATCGGTTGCAGGAACAGTTGAGCTATGGGTATGATGCGGCGGGTAACTTGAACTGGCGCACGAACAACGCGCTAGTGCAAGCGTTCAATGTGAACAATCTGAACGAACTGATGACTGCAACGAACAGCGGCACGCTTACAGTGGCCGGCACGACCACGAGCGCGGCGACAAATGTCACCGTGAACACCTCCAACGCGGTGTTGTATTTGGACAACACCTTTGCGAAAGACGGCTTGACCGTGACGAACGGGAGCAACACCTACAAAGCGATTGCCAAAGACAGCTACGGCCGGAGTGACACCAACAGCATTACAGTGACTCTCTCGAATTCAGTCCCTTACACTTATGATCTAAACGGCAATCTCACAAGCGACGGAACCCGCGCCTTCGATTACGACGACGAGAACCAGTTGATTCGTGTCACGGTGACGAACAAGTGGAAGTCCGAGTTCACGTATGACGGCAAGATGCGGCGGCGGATTCGCAAGGAATTCACATGGACGAGCACTTGGGTGCAGACCAATGAAGTGCGGTATGTGTACGACGGCAATCTGGTAACTCAGGAACGGGATGCGAACAATCTACCCGCTGTCAGCTACACGCGAGGGCGAGACCTCAGCGGAACGCTGCAAGGCGCGGGTGGAATAGGTGGATTGCTCGCCCGCACTGATCACGGTTCACAGCTTGAGGCTTACTATCACACAGACGGCAATGGCAACGTGACAGCGCTGGTCAACAGCCAGCAGATTTTTGTGGCGAAATACACCTACGATCCGTTTGGGAATATTTTGTCGGCTAGTGGCCCGTTGGCCGACGCTAACCTTTACCGCTTTTCGAGCAAGGAATATCACGCGAACTCCGGGCTGATTTACTATCTCTACCGCTGCTATGACCCGAATTTGCAACGATGGCCAAATAGGGACCTTATAAATGAACTTGGGTTCAAAGTCCTTGTTCATCGGACTGCCGCACTCAATAGGAGAGAGGAACAAAACCTTTACCGATTCGTTGAGAATTCTCCTGTTAGCCAGTTGGACAAATTTGGCCTAACAAGCGTTCTTTGGTATCTTGGATGTTTTGATAAACGAGTCAACCCCACACATGAGAAACAATGTGCATGCCTTTGTGTCGTAGATGCTTCACGGGATGATGAATGTTACAAAGCTTGCGTGGCTTGTTCCTCAATCAACAATCCTAGGAAGGCTTGCGAGTGCTTTATGCGTGCTAGAAGAGACACCGTGGGTGATGGCGTCGAGCCTAATGACTTTCAAATTAAGAAAACCTGTGAAAAATTTCCCGATTGTGATATTCCCGTTCCGAAACCGAAACCAAAATAACCCAATTTTCCGTAACTACCCCATGCCTTCATACCTAAGAAGCGCTGATTTAATGAGTGCTCAGGAAATCCGACCCGATTTCAACCATCCAAATCACCCTCCATTGAAATCAAAATCGTTCCTGCGGCATCCTGCACGACCTCCAGAAATCAAAAGTTCAGGCAAAATTACTAACCGCGATTAAATCAGCGCTTCCCTAATTCTAATAACGTATAGCTATGATTAAAAGCAAAGATGGTCGCTCACTGGCAATATTCACGTTTCTCGGCTGCTTTTTTTTTGTTTCGGCGGGTTGCGTACAAAATCACTATATTCCAAGTCCAGTAGTTTTTCCAAACTCGAACATTTTGGGCAGAAAAGTAACTTCTCAAAATAAAATTCTAACCGACCAGTCGCTAAAGGTTATGGTTTCTCCAGTAGAGGTGAGACTCGTAATCAAGAGCGGCGTAATTGATGAAATTCAGGCGCTTTACGATGAAAATGTTGAAGTTGACCAAATTGCGACGGCAATAAGCTCAGATCGTAAGAACAGGGAAGTCACTGCCGTGCATGGCCCGCGTTTCCGCGCTTGGGTGAATTCGTCGAACAATTTCGAAATTCAATTAAGGGAATTTAGCGGCGAAAAGATCGTGCTTGAAAAAGATTACGGACCAATTTTGCATGATGGAGAAAAGCTTTTGATTTACACTCGATCACAAAGAGCTAAAAAAGTTCCTAAAAAGCTGGGCATCACTATTGACAAGTGAACGGCAATTTGATCTCGACAAGCCAACCATAGCACCCGTGTTGCCAATAGCTCGCATTGGATTTACCGCACCGTACGTTAGGCTCTGGCGTGGGCGGCGGAGATCAAACGTGTTTTGAAACCTGATGGATCGTTTTTCCTGAACCTCGGCGCAGTGCCGTCAAACCCAGTCTTCCCGCATGAATTGATCGCGGAATTAAGCAAGCTCTTTGTCCTTCAGAATACGTTCCATTGGATTAAATCAATTAGTGTGGAAACACCCAAGGGTGACAGGATGTCAGCGGGCCATTTCAAACCAATTAACTCGCGCCGCTTCGTCAATAATTGCCAAGAATTTGTGTTCCATCTGACCAAGAACGGAACGACGCCATTGGACCGGTTAAGTTTGGGCGTTCCTTATGCCGACAAGTCGAATGTCAGACGCTGGACGCACACCAAAGGAAATGACGTACGGTGTCGGGGAAATGTGTGGTTTATTCCCTACGAAACGATCCGGAGCCGTAAAATGCAAAGGCCGCATCCCGCAACATTTCCAACACAACTGGCCGTGAACTGCATTAAGTCGGCATTGCCCGCGTAAAATTCAACGAAGCCGGAGATCCGTGCGGAGTAGAGCGTCTCGGCATTGCGCTCGAACCCGAGGCTGATTACGAGCGGCGATCTGACGGCGGCGGCGGCTGCGAGGATGCACGAGTTACTTTTGTCGAGCCGCTTCAGCATTACGTCATGACTTACACGGCGCTTTCGCCGAGTGGACCCCGAATCGCCCTAGCGATGTCGGAGGATTTGCTTCACTGGGAGCGGATCGGGTTGGCGACCTTCGAGCCCTTTCAAGGCATTGATTTCGTCAATGTGGACAACAAGGACGCCAGCATCTTCCCCGTCGCCATTCCCAATCACGCCGGAAAGATGCAACTCGCCCTTCTTCACCGACCGCTTTTTCTCGGCACCCGTCCCGAGGAAACCGCCTGCCAAGGCGAGTCCCGGATTGTGGATCGCGAGCATGAAAGCATCTGGATTTCCTATTGTCCAATGCCGCCGAAGGGACTGGCGCCGCATCTTCCTGGTCTGTTCAACTCGCATCATCGGCTCGCAACTCCGGTGTCCCCTTGGGAAAAGCTAAAAATCGGCGGCGGCACTCCGCCCATTCTAACTAAATAGATTTTTCAACCGCAGATCTTATCGGTATCAACGCAATTGGAGTAAATGGTGTTCCTTTCAGGCTCTCTTTCCGCGGAGATGTGTTTTGAAAAATCTTCCAAAATGAAGCCTGCACCAAAAATCATCGCGATGACCGCAACTGCATGAACGTTGAGCGTTGAATCTCTTGGCTTCGGCCATTCTTGCGGAACAAGCCCAATCATCTGGAAGACCTGCCAGAAGCCGAAAAACGCCAGTCCACCCAGCGTAAAGGTCAGGCCAACTTCCTTTAATTCACTTTCCATGTGATGGTCTAGTCAGCCAAATCTTGTAAATAATCAGGATCCATTTACAACAGGCTCACAAAAGCATTTAACTGCGCGTCGGAATCCTGTGCCAGCGTTTGCCCGGCATTTTCCAATGCACGCATGTTGTCTTCGGAGGCATTGTCCATCGCGCTATCCACGTCATCAAAGTCGTCCAGATCAAGTTGTAGGCGCAGATATTGCGCGGGACATTTGGCGCTATTGAAAAGCATCTGTAGCTGAAAATCCACCGTTTCAGAAACTCCCGACATCATGATGTCCAGCACTGGAACGACCCACCCGAGCTTGCCCCAGTTCTTCGCTTCGGAATAATGATAAGCCTTGTTCGCCTCGCCCGTGCCGAGGGAAAGCACCTTGAGATCGGTAACGTCGAGTAGCGGGTTGGAGTTGAAGGCTTCGACGCAGGCGCACATCGTCGGATTATTCGCGAAGACGCCACCGTCCACGAGCGGATACACTTTGTTGTCCAATGCAGTGATGTTGGCCGGTTCAAAATAGGTGGGCGCGGCCGAAGTAGCGCGGGCGACATCGCGCAGATAAAAATCCCAACCGGGCCCGTTCCTCGCCACGTCAGCGCTGTTGAAGAATTGCGCTTTGCGTCGCGTGATGTCGTAAGCCGTGATCAAACAAGGCTTGAGCAGTTCGCTCAATTGCAAATCGCCCAAATAATTTTTGAGGATTTTTTCGAGTGGTGCCGCCGAATATTTCTCATCAACGACGCCGCCCAGGGATTCGATGGATTTGAAGAAGCCCACGTCAAAGATGTTGTCGCCGTTTTGTAGATAAAGGTCCACGGCTTCCTCGGCGGAAAACTTTGGTCTGCCGGGATTGTTTTTATCCGGACAGAGATACAAGCACGTCAGAATCCCGCCCGTGCTCGTGCCGGCAATGAGATCGAACCAATCCGCAAGTCGCGGCTTGGCAGGGTCTTTTTTTTGCAGTTTCTTTTCAAGTGCGACGAGCACCTGTCCGGGAATAATTCCCCGGATGCCACCGCCATCAAGTGATAGAATGCGAAATGAGGGCATAGTATTATTTCGGAATCGGTCTGAATTTCCCGCCGTTGCACCTGAAATATGCCTGATTTCTTTGGCTACTCAACATAAATCAGCTTATATGCTTATCCACTTGATGCA
>PLJQ01000420.1:1434-9202 GCA_003140275.1 Limisphaerales bacterium | reverse complement strand
AGGCAGACGGGAATTTGCGTGGTGAAAAACAACTGGCCGGGTAATGCAACCATGCAATCCACGAGGTCGGCTTCAATCAATGCCTTGCGAATCTCGCCTTCGTTCGAGGTCTGTGTGGACATTGAACCGTTCGCCAAAACGAATCCCGCCACGCCAACGGGCGAGAGGTGATGGATGAAATGTTGAATCCAGGCGTAGTTGGCGTTGTTCACCGGCGGCATCCCAAATTTCCAGCGCACGTCCTGCCGCAGAGTTTCGCCGCCCCAATCGCTCATGTTGAACGGCGGGTTGGCGAGAATGAAATCGGCCTTGAGATCGGGATGCAAATCCGTTCGAAAACTGTCGGCGTTGCGCGGACCGAGGTTGGCGTCAATGCCGCGAATGGCGAGATTCATTCGTGCCAGTTTCCAGGTGTTGTAATTTGATTCCTGTCCATACACGGCGATATCACCCAAGCGCCCGCCGTGTTCCTCCACAAATTTTTCCGATTGCACGAACATGCCGCCCGAACCGCTGCACGGGTCGAACACGCGGCCTTTGTAAGGCTCAAGCATCAAGACGAGCAATTGAACGACGCATTGCGGGCTGTAGAACTCGCCGCCGCCCTTGCCTTCCGCGCTGGCGAACTTGCCGAGAAAATACATGTAAACGTCCCCCAGCACGTCCTTGGACTTCGCCGCCGATTCGTTGAAGCCGATGTTGCTGATGATGTCCACTAGTCCGCCGAGCCGGACTTTGTCGAGGCTGGGCCGGGCGTAATCGCGGGGCAGCACGCCTTTGAGCGTGGAATTTTCGCGCTCAATCGCGCCCATTGCATCGTCAATGACCTTGCCAATCTCCGGGGATTTGGCCCTGGCCTTGATGGTGTGCCAGCGGGCTTCGGGCGGCAGCCAGAAAACATTCGCGGCCAGATATTCGTCGCGGTTCTCGGCGGCTTCGGCTCGTTGCGGTTCGTCCTTGATGAACCATTCGCTTTTGGGATTGGAGAAACCGAACAGGAGTTGCTCGCGTTTTTCCTCGAACGCGTCGGAAATGTATTTCAGGAAGATGAGGCCAAGGCAGACGTGCTTGTATTCCGAGGCATCCATGTGCCCGCGCATCTTGTCGGCGGCAGCCCAAAGCTGGGATTCAAAATTCAGGCCGGAATCGTTTGATTTGTTCTGTGTGTTTCCTTTTGCCATACGGATTGACCGGCATCGTAAGCCGCAAGGGTTTTTAGGCAATCGGAAACGGACGGAGGCGCAGGCGCTCAGCGGTGGGAACGTGGGAGACGAGGTGATGTGCCCCGGCTCGCAGACGCGACATCTTTGAATTTCAGCAATGTCAGTGCGACTCTCTGCGCGACTACTCGCTGTCAGGAATTGTTTTCAACTCGGTAGGGGTCATTGGTGCCGACCGGTCTTTGAGCTTTTCGCGGATGGGTTTGACCTGCTCGGGCTTCACAGCAGAAGCGTTGTTGCCCCAATCTTTGTTTTGGCGAATGTACGTGAGGACCGCCGCGACGTCCTCGTCCTTAAGCATGATGTCTTTCCATGGCACCATGGCGGCGTTGAATTGCTGGCCGTGGACTTCGATCGGTTCTTGCAGTCCGTTCAGGACAATGTGAATGATGCGATTGGGTCCGGGAGCATTCACCCACTCTGAGCCGGCCAAGGGCGGGAACTGGCCGGGCGTACCCAGTCCGCTGGCTTGGTGACAAATCTGGCAGTAAAGCTCGAAATTTCTTTTCCCCCTGGCCAGCAACTCACCCTCTTCAGACTTGGGTTGCAAACTTTGAACGTACTTCAAATCGGAATAAGGCTCATAAACCAGCGTCTGAAATCCGCCGCCATGTTTGTCGAGGTAATACATGCCCCAATAAGTCAATACGAGCAGCAACAAGAAGAGCCAGACCGGCGTGGCAGCGATTCCTGCCGTCGGTTCGGCCTCTTCGGTCAATTGCGGCAACGGATTGTCGGGGTTCATTTCGCGGGAGAATTCGTGGCGGCGCCAGCAGGCGTGTTGGTGGCTGGCGCATTGGTTGTTGCAGGCGCGTTCGTTGCCGCGTTCGCCAGGGCAGTAGCCGCGGACGGCAATGGCGCTTCGAACAGCGAGGTTTCAATCCGCTGGTTGAGCAAGTATGCAACCAGCGTTTTTGCCTTGGTGGTCGGCACCACTTCATAACCCGGCGGCGGCGCGAAGTTGCCGGACAACTTCAACGCTTCTGCCGAAGGTTGCCGGCCGATTTTGCGTTTCTCAAACAGGAAACGATACGGCGGCATGGTGGAACCGGGTACCAGTGTTCGTGGGTTGTAAAGATGCAACAACTGCCAATCTTCCGAGGGCAGGCGCAGACCGACGTTGACGAGATCAGGTCCAATCCGCTGCGAACCCAGCAGCACCGGATAATCGTACAGATAATCCTGCGCCACGGTACGGCGGGGTCCCCAGCCCCGCGCAATGTCCGGTCGNNGCCGCGTCCGCCGCCGTTTGCGCGACCCCCTGCAAAACCGGTTGCGGAATGCCTTCGACCAATTTCCTTGCGTCCGCTTCGCTCGATTCCGGCCTAACCTTCCGTACGGCGTCGATGAGTTCGGTCAGGTTCGTGGCCGTTTTGACGAGCACAACGTCAAACGTCACCCCAGTCTGGCGCAACTGGCGGGTGTGACAGGTCACACAGCCATTGGCGCGATAAATTTCCGCGCCCTGCTTCGCCATGCCGGCGGGCATCGAGGGATAGATGGATCCAAAACCTTCGTCCTTAACTGGCAGGCCGCGCAGTCGTAATTTCCAATTCTCCCGCGACTCCAGCTTGGCCAGCAGGTCGGCTTTGTCCGGTTGTTGGCCGCCAATTTCCAACTGGGGCATCAGCACCAGCCCGAACCACGAAGCGGCCAGCGCAAAAAAAACTCCCAGGAATATGAGCGGGCCGCGATTCATGACGGCACCTCCATGATTTCAGTTTTGGTGAGGGACACAATCGCCGGCAGACACCAGGCGCGATAACACCGATAAAACAAAAGGGTGATATTCACCAACAAGCTGCCGTTCCCGATCAAGATCAACAGATCGCCCAGCGTGCTGACCCGCAGAAACATCAGCGTCGATTTCAGAACCTCCATGAACTGGGCATTCCCATGATTCAAAGCCAGTCCTTCCACGATGCCGCCCACGGACAGCGGCACGACGTAAAAAATTGTTCCGAGCGCCGCGCACCAGAAATGGAGATTCACCAGCCGGGCGGACGGCCATTCGCTTTGGAACAAGCGCGGCACGATGTAATAAATTGCGCCAAACATCGTCATCGCGAAGAAGCCATACAGTCCCAGTTGTTTTTGCGCCGTCGTGAACCACGTAAAACGAGTCACCTCGCTGACGATGTGGAGTGACCCGGCCACGCCTAAAACGCCGGCCAAAATAAATGCGACCAGACCGAACAGGATGAATGGGAGCGGCAGGCTGGTTTTCAATTTTGAATAGTGCCCGGCCAGGGTCAGGTGACAGTTGATCGCCACGGCGAGCATTGGCACCAAGATCAGCGCGCCCAGCACGGTGCTCAGGCTGGGCATCCAGGCGGGCAAAGGCGCGCCGGCCGGAATGCCACCCCAACCGCCGAACAACGCCAGCAGCCAAAAGGCGAACACCGCTTGGGAATAGCTGTGCAGCGGACGGTTGGTGAGTTTGGGAATGAAATAGAAAATGGCCGCCAGGCCGACGAAGCCAAGCCAGATCGTATTTAGATTATTCGCGTACCACCAGTTGACACCCGCCTGCAACGTGCCGCGCACCGGCGCAAACACAAGCAGCAGATTCGCAGTGGAGTAAACCCACGGAAACCAAAACAACGCCGCAAGCAAAAACCATTGCGAGACGTAAAGCCGGCGCTCCCGCCGCTGTTGAAACGTGATCAAGGCCCAAACGCCGATCAACGCGTACGCCAGAAACAAGATCGGCGACGCATAGCGCGGCATTTCCAGCCATTCAAAACCGGTGCTGTCACCCGCCAGGATGCCCAGGACACCAATGGCCACACCCAGATTCCAGACCACAGCGCAGACGGTGATGAACCCCGCCTGCAGCAAAGGCGCGCGCCCGAGGCGGCAGATCAGCCAAAGGGCGACACCCACACCGGCCGGCATGGCAAAACCATAAATCAGCATGCTGGCTTGCGCGGGTTGCACCCGGCCGTAAGTCAACCAAGCGCAGTCCGCCAGCAGGTTGGGCGAATGAAACTTGAGCGAGGCCATCAGCGAGAACACCGAACTGAGCACCAGCCAGCCCACCGCCTTGCCGATGAGGAACAAAACGGGCACGCGACACGAGGCATCAATCTCCAAGGACGAAGCGGCCGGCATGCCAGTCTCGTCGATGGGACTGGACTGCGATTGGAAAGGGGTCGCACTCATCAAAATTAAACCGCCAGACTTATTCGTACTGATTCGGCTTCTCCGGCGCTTTGGGCGGAGCCGCCGTGGCCTTTTCCACGCGAGCGATCAAATTCGTGCGAGCCGCGGCGGGATTCTGATATTCGCGGACGATCAACTCCATTGCATGGGTGATCGGCAGGCGAACAAAGCCTTTGCCCTGGTCCTGCCAGTCGTATTCGTTCAACACTTTGGCTTCTTCGGCCCGGAGTTTCTTCAGATTTTCATGCCGCTCGCTGATGCGGGCGGTGTTCAGCGGCGCGGGACGCGTGTATTCAATCATCACCCGGACCAGCGCCGCCATGATGAGAAACGTCCCGAGGCCCGCGACAACGTACACCCCAAAGGTTGACGGACGGCCACCACGATCAGAGTTCATTTCGCACCTCCGTGAGAAGCCGCGTGGCTGGACGGAGCCGGCGGGGTATAAACGCCCAACGATTCGGCCATGCGCGGGTCGCGTTGCGGATAAGGCGGATGCGCGTTGAACGCTTTCAAAAAAGACTTGGCCAGGACGCCGCCGATGAACGCCATGCAAGCCAGGTCCATCCAGTGAACCACAAAACCAGCGGGATGCAGCGTCGGCATGATGTTGTAGGATTGATCGCAAAACCGCATCACCCACGCCCAGATGCAGATCGGAATCATGATGGGCAGGGAAAGTTTCCAATCAATCCGCAACAACATCAGAAACGGCAGGAAGAAGTGGCCGAAGATGATGATCAACCCGATGTCCCACCAGGTGCCTTTTTCGCGCAACACGTAATGGAACGTTTCCTCCGGCATGTTGGCGTTCCAGATGATGAAGTATTGGGCGAAGTGGATGTAAGCGTAGAAGACCGTGAACGCAAACAGCAGTGAGCCGATGAAATAAAACGTGTCATTATGCACGACGTCCTTGAGCTGGCCGTTGCGCTTTAGAATTGCCGTGATGACGTAAACCGTTGCCAGCGTCGCCCAGACGCTGTCCGCAAAATAATAAACGCCATACATGGTGGAAAACCATTCATGCTCCAGCGCTTTCACCAACATGATGGCCATCAAGGTCAACGTGACGGCAAAAGCAAAAATGCCCCAGTAGGAATAAGTCCGCATCTTAAAGGTGCATTCCGCCGAGCCGGTTTCGTCCTGCTTGAGCGACCAGCTCCGCAGGCCGGACGTGAGCACCTTCCATACGACGAAGCAAAACACCGCCACCAGATAGAACATCGGCTTGTTCAAAAACGCCTCTTTCATCTGCAGCGCGTGATCGGGTTTGCCCTTGGCGAGAAGTTGCATCCACGGATAAATTTGCGGCGCCAACAACGCGATCGGGATGAACAGGATGGCCATGCAGGGAAACAGCAAACCGGCAAGGTGTTCGCAAAAACGCCGGATCGGCACCGACCAACTGGCATCAAAGAGGTGATGCATCAGCACCAAAAACAATCCGCCCAAACCGAAACTGAGGAAGAACATGTAAGCGAGCAGCCAGGAAAAACCAAATTGCTTGCGATCGACAAACGCGCCGATCAACACGAGCAATCCGCCGCCGGCAATCAGCCAGTTCGGCACCTTGCGCCACTTGGACAAATCCAGCGGAGCGGCAGGGTCAGAGTTTGTGGTCATAAGCTATTTCTTCAAGGCCGACCGTTGCGCTTCCGGCATGTCATTGACATCCGCCAGCCGGCTGCGTTGGAGCGCGCGCACATAGGCCACAATCGCCCAGCGATCATTGATGGAAATGTTCGCGCCATAAGCGCCCATCAAGTTCTTGCCGTTGCTGATGGTGTTGAAAATCTCGCCGTCGGGCAGCTCGACGATGCGCTTGTCATGCAAGTTGCCAACCACCGCCATGCCCAGCCGTTTGGTGATGCCATTGCCGTCGCCCATCGCGCTGTGACAGGGCGAGCAATTGATCTGGTAACGCTGACGGCCGCGCGTGATCAATTGTTCGGTGACGGCAACCGGAATGGTCCCCACAAAATTGGTCGTACCGGTGATCCGGCCCGTGTTGGCGGTCGAATCTTCATACGGCGCGCCCCGCGCAATCGTGCCGGGCACCGGCAACTGCGAACTGAACTGGTCCGGGAAAAAGTTGTTGCGCGTTTGGGGACGCAGCTTGGGTTGGCGGTCCATGTCCGGGAAAACTTCGATGGGCGGGCGGCGCGAGATGGAGCCGCCATCGTCAAAGCGGCGACCCGCAAGGGTCATCACCACCACAATCGACAATCCTAAAATGAGCAGGAAGTAGCGCATCAGTCCCTCACTTCCTCGAGGCGTTTGCTGCCGGCCGCTTCCAGCAACTTGCGGGTTTCAGTTTCCGAATACTTCGGGTCCGCCGTCTCAATGACGATGAAAAAGCGGTCGTGGGTTGCCAGGGCAAAGCGCCGGTGTTTTAACAACGGATGGTGCAGCCGGGGCAGACGATTCAAAAACAACATCCCGAACAGCGCGCCGAATGAGCCAAACAGAATGGTCAACTCATAGGATGGCGGAAACGCGGAGAACGGACTAAACATGGGTTTGCCGCCCACGGGAATCCGATAATCGTAAGCGTTCATGTACCAAATCATCAACATGCCGGTGGTGTAGCCGGTAACGCCGCCGATAAACGTAAACCATCCCACCTTGGAGGTTTTCACTCCCATCGCCTTGTCCATGCCGTGGATCGCAAACGGAGTGAACACTTCCCATTGCCGATAGCCGGCGTCCCGCACCTTTGCGGCAGCGTGCAACACATCCGCCGGCGTTTCAAACTCGGCGAGCAAGGCGTATGTTTGGGTGGTTTCGGCCATTAGTGATGCCCTCCCTCTTTCGCGCCGCCCAGCGGATGATGAGGGTCGGCTTGCGGCGTGACGCCTTTAACTTCCGCGATGGCGATCAACGGCAGAAAGCGAATGAACAACAGGAAAAACGTGAAGAACAGACCGAACGTGCCGACATATGTCATGACGTCCACCCAGGTCGGCTTGAAATAACCCCAGTTGGCCGGAATGAAATCGTGATAGAGCGAACCCACCACAATGACGAACCGCTCAAACCACATGCCGATGTTCACCAGGATGGAAATGATGAAGACCAGGATCATATTCTCACGCACTTTTTTGAACCAGAACAGTTGCGGCGTCACCATATTGAATGCGAGCATCGCCCAACCGCCGTACCAGTATTTGCCAAAGAGACGCTGCCAGAAAACGAACCGTTCGTAAGGATTGCCGCTGTACCAGGCGATGAAATACTCCATCGCATAGGCGTAACTGACGATGCAGCCGGTCGCCAGCGTCACTTTGCAGATCAAATCGACGTGACGCATCGTGATGACTTCTTCGAGTTTGCAAATCTTCCGCAGCGGCACCAGCAGCGTCAGCACCATGCCAAACCCC
>PLJQ01000420.1:0-1429 GCA_003140275.1 Limisphaerales bacterium | reverse complement strand
TAGGGCGGGAAGATGGTGGTGTGCCAGCCCGGCAGTTGCGACACCGAGAAGTCCAACGACACGATGCTGTGTACGGAGAGCACCAGCGGCGTGGAAAGACCGGCCAGAATCAGATAGGCCCGTTCATAATTGCTCCAGTGCCGGTTCGCTCCGGTCCAACCGAGCGCAAACAAGCCGTAACAGAATTTCCGAATTTTTGTTTTGGACCGGTCGCGCATCACGGCCAGATCGGGAATCAAACCCACATACCAGAAGAGCACCGAAACCGTGAAATAGGTTGAGACGGCAAACACGTCCCACATCAAAGGCGAACGAAATTGCGGCCAGATCGGGCCGTTGGCATTCGGCAACGGCAACAACCACCAGCCCAGCCAGACTCGTCCAATGTGAATGACCGGGAAGATGCCGGCGCACATGACCGCGAAAATCGTCATGGCTTCGGCGGCGCGATTGATCGACGTGCGCCAGCGTTGTCGCAACAGGAAGAGAATTGCCGAGATGAGCGTTCCGGCGTGACCAATACCGATCCACCAGACGAAGTTGACGATGGCCCAGCCCCACATGACGGGATGACCTGGTCCCCAGACGCCCACACCCGTTCCAATCAGATAGGCGATTAAACAAAAGAGCATCATCATGCAAAGGAAGCTGGGGATGAACGCCCACCACCACCACGCCGGCGTTTTGCCTTCGATGATGCCGGCGATGCGGTCCGATATCCAACCCGGCCCGCGTTGATTGGCAACCAAGGGAATACGCTCAAGCTCCGCGGGCGGCGGTTGAATGTTTACCGTGGAAGAAATCGCTGCTTCAGACATTAATGCGTTCCTTTCCCGGCGGTGGGTTCATGTCCGGCAGCCGCGCCATGACCCTCACCCTGTTTTTCAAATGGGCTTCCATTTTTGTCGGAGTATTCTTTCAGACTCAATGGCATCTCGCGGTAATCCGGCATGAGCGGATTCGGATTGCGAAGGCGGGCCAGGTAAGTCGTGCGCGGTCGGGTGGCCAGAAAGTCCAGCACCTTGTAATCGCGCGCTTGTTCTTTGAGTTTCGACACGCGGCTGTTCGGGTCTTTGATGTTCCCGAAAACAATCGCTTCGGCGGGACATGCCTGCTGACAAGCGGTCTTGAGGGTGCCGTCCGGCACTTCCACGTCGCCCGAAGCGCCGGCTTTGACCTTTTGCGCGATCTTGGCCTGCTCGATGCGCTGGGTGCAGAACGTGCATTTCTCCATGACGCCGCGCATGCGCACGGTAACGTCCGGGTTACGCACCAGCTTCATTAATTCCCACTCGTCCTCGGGCTTGCTGCCCTTGTCCACGTCCTTCCACCACTTCAACAATCCCCATTCACCGTCCATGCGGTTAAATACCGGACTTTTGTAAAGTTGGTCCAACGGTCGTTTATTGTAATCGAAATAATTAAAGCG
>PLJQ01000075.1 GCA_003140275.1 Limisphaerales bacterium | reverse complement strand
TCATAGTTATTATTCGCCCAAAAGGTGAACGGGTGATTTGCTGACGTGTTATCCGGCCCGGCAAAACTCAAGTCCATCACGCCGTCGTGATTCACGTCCAACTGTAACTTGATCACATTGACAACGCCAGTGCCGCGCTGGCCGCTTACTGCGTCAGGCATCGTCACCAGCGCCACTGGGCCCGGCTCGGTCGGGAAGAGCTCACCATAAGGAGAGAGAATTCCCGTCTGGTTCGTCGTGGCCACGCCATTCGTGGCCATCTTGTAGGCTGTGTCATAATATTGTTCCAGATAAGCATACTTCCCCGCAGAGCCATTCGTGATGGCCTGCTTCGCCCAGCCGGCCACGGTGTAGGGTTGTCCAACAGAGGCGATGAGCAGCGGTGTTGTGTTGGTCACTGAAAAGTCCGGTGAACCCGGCACAGGTGGACGCACCGAGCCAAATTGAAAAAACGGCGTTTGGCTCGCAAAGTAGTAACCCACAGTTTGCAGGTTGGGCACCGCAACTTCGGGGAAATATATGAGCGCGTCCACAGCCTGCAAGCTTGCAGCAGCGCCAGCAACTAAATTAGAAAATTGATTAGCGTTGTTCTGCAATAAAACTTCCACTGAATTAATCGACAGGCCATAAAGGTTATGAACACCGCTCGCAAGGTAGAGATTGTAATTGGCGTCTAGTCCGATACCTATTTCAGCATTGGCAGCAGCATCGAACGAGGAGTTGTCTATCCAGCGATAATAGAGCCAGGTCGAATTGGTGGTTGAGAACGCCAACGGTGCTGACGGCGAATTGCTTGCGGTTCCGGCGAACTGATATTGGGGATTGGAAAGAGTTCGTATAAGATCTGCGTCGTCGTAACTGGCGCCCGTGGCAAGGTTTGTGGAGTTGAATACATAATTGCGCCACAGGTAATTCTCCTGAATCGGTCGCAATTCCAGCATGACGGAATAATCTGAGCCGGGGCTGAAGACACGATAGCCCGAGTATTCGTAAGCTGCCGGACTGGCTGCGCGCGCGAAATAATATTCCGGGTAAGATGTGCCGTAGCCGTTCTGATAAATGGAGGCGTCATAACTAAACGCCCGACTGAGCGTGGCCGAGCGCAAAAGAAAGTTCAGGTTTTGTTTTATGTGCGCCGTTGCGTCCACAAACGTATGCTGTGGGGGAAAATTGGCAGTTTCATCGAAAAACGGCCCGACAAATACCGGAGCGCCAAATTCACCGTTTGTCGTAATCATTTGTGCCCAAAGAGAGTTATCTGGATACCGCTCGGTTTGTTGCGATGAGAGTTGGACAACGCCATTGACGAGATTAGTAGCTGCGATTTCAAACCACGGGTAGTTTGAATCGCCTGGATTCGGAATCGCGGTCGGCCAGAAAAGCCGGATACGCGTGATGTTTTGAGGCAACGCGGCCACTGCCAGATACAGTCGACCGCTCGGACCGCGCACGACTTTTGCGTCGAAGGTCAAACTTGGCCGTTGCACCCCGACGAGTTCACTGTCCGAAAAAACACCGTTGGTGAACAGCGCGCGAATTTGATATTCCGGTTCAATTAAATCCGTCCCAAAGAAATCAAAGTTCGGGCTGTCAGTAAATGTGAACGTAGTGGAATTAACCACTGCAACCTGCCCCGTGGCATCGCTGCGTTCAATAGCGTATTGGAGCACAGTCCCACCGCCCGATTCCCAAGTCAAAATCACATTCGTACCGGTCGCGTCCAAACGCGCGCTCAATGCTCTTGGCGGTGGCGGTGTGTGAAAAGTTCCGGGAATAAATCCGTTAAGGAAGTCCTGAAGATAAGTCCAACCGTCCCCGGATGGGTCCTGTGCGTATGGATCCACGCCAAGGTGGCCGAAATATTGCAGTTGCCACCAATCCGGCAAGCCGCCGCCATCCGTGTCGATCCATGATTTTGCCCACAGGAAAAGGTTGGTGCGCCCCTGTGTCGGAATATCCGTTGGCGTCCAGTCCTGACCAGCGGCACCGATGATATTTTGTTCGCTGCTCCAATTCGTATCGCTTAACTCCAGCTTGCTCAGGATTTCATAGGTTACGGCTTCTACCGTACCATGCACGATCAAATGCGCCAAGTTGTTCGTCACGCTCGTAATCTCCAGCCACAGATCATTCGTTGAATAGCTGTCCATCATCGGCCCGTTCCCGCCGCCATCTTTTTCCAGCGGCTCTCCGCCAGCCGCCTTTAACGCCGCGTACTTGGCGTTTTCTTCTTCTTCCGTTCCCACCGTCCCCAACGCCACTTGCTGGCTCAATCCTTTGAAGTAGAACTTTTGAGCATCTGGATCAGGCCAATAATCGAAGGTCGTCAACTCATCGATCTTGCCTTGTGCCGGATTGCCTGCCGCCAGATCACTTCCCACTACCAACCCCAAACCGGCAACTTTCCACGAGGCCACTTCGGGAACGCCCGCGCCCGTGCTGATTTCCTCGCCGTCCAATGAGAGTGACGAATTTTTCGCATTGTAACTCACTTCCAGAAGATGCCATTCACCGGCCTGCCACTGCACCGGCGCTTTCAGGAAATCGGTGGCGCCACCGATACCTTGCCCACTGAAATAAATGGCGGTCCCTTCTGGATTCAAATACAGCGAAAAAAACACTTCCGGCTTTTTCTCGTTCAATCCCACCAGTTCGAGCAACCGGGCATAATTGCCAGGCCCTTTGCCGCCCGCATTCGCGCTGCTCCAATCCGGCGAAAACCAAAACCGAATTGCGCCGGAGTCAGGGGCGATGTTGGTGCTGCCGCTTGAACCATCCACGACCGGCAATGCAAACGGTATTGTGCTGAGGCTATCGCGTTTCAACGCATAACCACTCCAACTTTCGACATAGACAGCGTTTCCAAACTCGAAAGCCGAAGGCTGGGGCACTGTCCAATCATAACCCTCGTCGAAACTCCAACTCCTGAGCGTCTGCTCCGGCCACGGCGGCCACGGCATTCGGGGTTCGGCCAGCGACACCGATGCGGTCATGGCGACGCAGAGGAAGAGCCAGCGCAAACATTGAAACGGAGACGTGATGACAGTTGTTGAGTAGAGAAGTTTGTTTTTCATTTATGATCCAGGTTGGCTCAATCACACCTTCCTGAATCTTTTGAACAGCCACCCGAAAAAGCGTCCGACGGATGCGTTCAGGGTATATGAAAAAATCTGAGTCGACCACACATTCGCATAAACCTAAAATTATGCAAGTACTTTTAGCATCCGTTTAGCGGTGTGGAGGCTGAGGCAAAAGTCTGGTGTCGTGTCTGACTGTGGCATCGGCTCGCGATCACCGCCTCATTTTGGGACGAACCATCCGCCAATACCGGATGCGCTCAGGCTTCACAATAGAGGCATTGTCCGAAAAGGCCGATCTCCATCCAAACTATCTTGGACGAGTTGAACGCGGCGAGGAATACGTTTCCTTAGCTGCTCTAATCCGAATCGCGAAGGCGCTTCGCATTCATGTTCACGATTTGGTTGTCGGGCTGTAAAGCGCACTAAGTACCCGTTGAAGTTCGCGGTGTCGGCGGCGGCGTTAGTCCGCTTACATGGGTCAAAATTCTCGTCGTTGGCCTACGGCATGAAAATCCTCAGCTTGAGCCGCTTCATCTCCACAGATTGATGCGTTCGGTTCAACTGCCGTGAACTTCCTTGTCTGGATATTTCCCAAGCAACCTGATTTCTTTGTCCACAAGCGGAATTTGGGATTGGGAGCGACAGGAATTCCCAGCTTGAGCCGACGCCCGAGCACGGCCTGACGACTGCGCTTTAGGCGACGGGCAAGATCGGCATCCGGCATGGTGCCAACCAACCGGTCTTCCCGTGTCGTCCAATATTTCATTTTTTGCGCCGTGTAAGGGATGCCGAGTTCCAGACGTTTGCGGGCAGCATTCGAGTAATAGCAGCCAATCAAGCGAGCCGCCTCTCTGTCCGGGAGTTTTCCAAGCAGTGCGATTTGCTTGGGTGTCCAGGGAAGTCGTCGCGTGCGGATCGCGGGAATCTTCAACTCGACACGCTTGGTCGAGACGGCTGAGAGTGTACGCCCGGTCTTCCGCACGGCTTTGCGGTCGGGCACTTTGCCAAGCACATCAATTTCCCACGGCTGCCAGCGGCGATTGCTTTTCAGGCGGCGACCTCGCTGGTTGCGTCGGGTGCTCATGCGACGCGAGCCGACAAGTCGGCGTTGCTCGCGGTCGGATTTCGAGGCGAGATAAGTGTGGGCAGCGTTGACGAGCGGTGTTGCCATAAACACATCGAGTTCAGGAGAACACAATCGTCCCCGTTTTTCCAGCCGCCATTTGGCCCGGCTGATTGCGGGTTGCACGCCACAGGCAATTGTGCTACTGATAGTGCAGAGACGAGCCAGTTCGATTCTCCGTTACCCGATCATGGGGCCGGGCAAATGTCCGGTATCTTCTAATCCCTTTTATAGGTCAGGCAGGATGCCTGTTTAATTCCCTCAACTCAGAGGCCCTTATGGCGAGCGCCTGGCCGCCCGTTGCGGTCAGGCTTGATGACCGTTCCACAGCCGGTTGCCGTGCGCGTTGGGCGGTTGCTGGTTCGATTGTGCTCAAGCGCGAGCAACGAACCGAATTTTGTCCAGTATTCTGGACAGGGAATAGTTGGAGCGGCAGCAGATTGTGCCAGTCGCAACGGCTGTTCATTTGGAAAAGTTCAGCAAGAGAAAGGAAAGTAGTTATGCAAGTGATAAACCAAGAACCCGATGAGGACGCACTAACGATTGACGACAGCGCGGTGCTGCTCGGTCTTCACGAGTTCAGCCTGCTGTCACGCATCCAGACAGGCCAGATCAAATCAGCACGAGCGAGGTCGGGAGAAATGATGATTCCAGAAAGCGAACTGGTACGTCTGGCCCGTTCACCCATCGGCACACACTCCATTCCAAAGGACTCCTGGCAAGCGAAGTTGTCCGATGAACGTTTGGGAATTGAATGGACTAATGGACTCACGCGGCATGGCGAAAGTATTGCCTACGGAGTTCCCGGCTACGTCGGCGGATTCACGGCAACAGAGATCAAGGGCTACCGCGCCGCCTTTGGTGCGATTGCCAGCGAATTCGAGTCCTTGACCGGGTTGAAAAAGCAGTTGGCAAAACATGGCTTCACACCCTCGGAAAAGGAAATCCACACGCCAGAGATTGGTCGTTGGCTGGTTCGCACCCGGCTGTTGAGTCTTGGACAAGGTGAAATCCTGCTCTGCCAGCGGGCGGATTATGACTTCGCCGTCGTGGAACGCTTTGGTAGTGATTCCCTGTATGCCAAGGCCAACGGCAGCGCAGAAATCCTATCGCAGGGAGATAGGAACCGGCCACTGACGGAGGAATTCAAGGGCAACGCGCAGCATACGCTGGAATTCATGGCCAGCAATCTCACGGCCAAAGCGCAGAAGATCGTTTGGGAACAATTTCCCGATCACCGGCCCGGCCACATTGTGACCGCGATTTCAGAACGATGCCGACAGGCGATTGCGAATGAGGAAACGATTTCACAAAGCCAGAAGGTGGCACAATCAACCAGTCGCGGAATGCGCGTTTAAGGAGGACCACATGAATCCAGACATGGAACGTTTCTTAAATTTGGAAGCTACTCCGGCCCGGTTGACGATAGAGCAAGCGTCGTGGTTGCTGGGATTTTCCCCGCATGAAATCCCAATTCTGATGGCCAAAGGGTTGTTGAAACCTCTCGGTCATCCGGCGCACAACGGGCAGAAATTCTTTCTGGCCGCCACGCTGGAAGATTTGCGGCGGGATGAGAAATGGTTCAGCAAAGCTTCGGATGCGGTGGTGGAATACTGGCGATACAAGAATGACCGGAAAGGGCAAAGCCCGCCAGACAATCGGCGACCTTCACACCAAGGCGCGAATGCGCCTCAATTGGCGGATGCCAGGAAGTGACGGGTTTGAACAAAAGAGCGCGAGCGGACGGAACTGCGATAGCCATCGTGAATCCGCTGTTGGATTGCAAAGCACTGAACGAGCAATCTGAAGCCGGCACGTGAGACGAAGCGGTCGGGAGCTGCCGGGTGCGACCGTGCGCGGAGTCGAACGCGGATTCAGATTGCTCGTTGAGTGCGTGACCGCATAGGTCCAAGCAAGGCGCTTTGCTGGCCGGTTTTCGAGGCACGCAGAAAAGCCGGTCAGTCAAAGCGCCGAAATGCCAGGCGATTTGAGCCGGGCTTTTTACCTTAGTCCTGAGCGCGCTAGTGGCCTTGCTGATCTACTTTCGGGGTTGGGAGATTCTGTCTTAAATCAACGCCGTGTGCTTCTCCGGCTTGGCTTCGCGTTGCACTTTGGCGTCGGGATTCATTTTGGACGCCAGAGGAGCCTTGAACTCGCTGCCTTTGTTACCGATACCATTGACTATACTCTTTTTGAATCAGGATAATTACAACACTTGGTTTGGTTATTCGCTCTTGTCCGAATAGGACAAAGTCGACAAATACTTTCATTTCAGCGTCTATGCCGGAAGCGCAACTGCCGATGGATTGAACCTTAAAATTACTATCCTGTGCCTCCGCAGTTAAAGAGGTAGCGGCTGGCTTGCGCTTCCAATTCGATGCTTTCCTTTTCGAGCAGCTTGGCTACGGAAAGGTGATTCCGACCCGATAAAACTTGCCGGCTGAGACGGCGTTCGTATCAGTGACCATACGGATCGTGCCGTTGTCGCTTTGTGTTGCGGTGGTGAGAGTGGCGAAGTTGCCGGCGCTGAGGTTCGTTCTGAACTCAACGGTGTAGATGCGGTCGGTTAAACGCGGGCTGAACGTGAGCAGCTTTTGCGTCGGTTGGCCAACCACATTGTTGATAGTCAAGTTGAACCGTGACGCGGCATTGGTTGGCACCGTGCCCACGATGTATTCGTAATAGTTGTTCTGGCCGTCACCGTCGGGATCAAGGCCGGGCGCGGCGTTGGGATTATTTACGCCAAAGTATTGCACCTGCCAGGCGTCGTCGATCCCGTCGTTCGCGTAGATTCCGAAGTCGTCGTTGCCAACATTCAAGACGGTCAAACCAAGCGTGCCAAATTTCTGCTGATAATCGCCGCGCACCGTTGCCCCGGTGTCTTGATAAACATTTCCGGCGGTGGCCAGGCCGCTCGAATTGATGAAACTGATCGGGCCAGTCACGATGCTCCAGGAAACTTGGTTGGCGGCTAAAGCAAGAACCGTGGAGTCGTCAAGCGCGGCACTTGCGTTGAGTTGGCGCGTGCTGGCTTCATTGACGGTCGTGGGCGACGCGCTGACGAGAACGCCGGTCACATCGTAAAGCTGGCCGATGTAACCGTGCTTGGCGATTTCAGCGGGTGAGACCACCGTGCCGATGCCGGCGATGCCTCCGATACTGCCATCATTGGAATAACTGGCGCTGGAGGTCTTGCGACCACCGCCGTCGGCCGTCTCGGCAGAGATTGAATAGCTGGCACTGGAGCGGGGACCGGCCTGGGCTGGCAAAACTATCAAGGCCGCAATAGCCAATGGGAGAAGATTGGTTTTCATCTTGATGCGGTTTTCGTTTTTTTATCGTCAGATAGTTCTGCCAGACACGGTTCGTAACTCCGCTTGGGAATGGAGAGCAAAGCCACTCTCAACGCGGCCTCGGTTTTCAATTTTTCCAGGTCCCGCCTCGTTTCTTCCGCAGCTACGATCAGGACTTGCAGCCATCCGCTTCATGGTTTCAAGTAGAGATACAACGTCGTGGGAGGCGTATAACTGAAAACATCATTGAAGTATGAAACGCTGTCTTGTCCTCCTGTCACGATCATTTCCGCCCCGGTCCAAACTGCGCTAGGAGCATACCGCCCTGCCGGTGCCCCGGTTGTGGTTGTTGTCTGCCAACTGTCTGATGAAGGATTGTAGCGGCCTCCGGTGTTAAAATAGCCGCCGCCGTATCCTCCCCAGACTATCATCTCGGTCCCGGTCCAAACCGCGACATGAGCGTACCGAGCAGAGGGCGCATTCAAACCGGTCGTCGCGGTCCAACTGTTGCTGACCGGATTGTAGCGCCCTCCGTCGCCAAACCATGTGTTACCAGGAACATTAAACCCTCCCCACACTATCATCTCGGTGCCTGTCCATACTGTAGTGTGATCGTAGCGCGCCGCAGGCGCGCCATTCGTGGCCGTGCTCGTCCAAGTGTCGAGAACAGGATCGTAAATTCCCCCGTCCCCAAGCGGGTGGCTGCTACCGTCATAGGAATTCCCTCCCCAAACGACCATCTTGCTGCCGGTCCAGACAGCACTGTGCACATAACGCCCTGCCAGCGTGCTGTTGGTGGCTATCGCGGTCCATGTGTTACCTAAAGGGTTGTAGCGCATACCATCGTTAAAGTTGTTTGTGCCAGAAAGCCCACCCCAGATAATCATCTCACTGCCCGTCCAAATGGCACTGTGGCCGTAGCGCGGGCTTGGCGCGCCGCTGGTAGAAACAGCCGTCCAGGAGTTACTCAGGGGACTATAGCGCGAGCCTCCGCTCAACGAATTCGTGCCATCGAATCCACCCCATATGATCATCTCTGAACCTGTCCACACTGAGGGGGCGAACGAGCGAGAGCTAGGTGCACCGTTTGTCGCGGTGCTGGTCCATGTGTTGAGAGCCTGGTTAAAACGTGCCCCGTCTCCGAAGGTCATGTAGCTGCCGTTGTAGATTTCTCCTCCCCAGATAATCATCTCGGTGCCAGTCCATATCGCAGTATGAAAAAATCGGCCGGCGAGAGGCATGTTGGTTCGCTGGTCCCAAGTGTCCACGCCGAACACAGTCTTCCCAATCCGCGTGTACCCGGCGTTGACCAAACTCGCAGAGGCGGGATTCTTGGAAAAGATCATGCCGTCACTGGCTACGCCACTCTGACCACTGGTCAGAAGATTCGCCACGGCAGCGCCGGAAGCGAGTTGATTCGACCCAACGGCACCGGCCGAAATGTTGCCAGCCTGCACAGCGTTGGCGGCGAGTTGCGTGTTGCCCACTGCGCCCGTACCAATCTGTGCATTCCCAACGGAACCGCTCACGAGATTCGCTCCGTTCAAGCTGGTCAAGCCTGAACCGTCCCCGCTGACGCTACCGGCTGTGATCGCGCCAGCGGAGAAGTTTCCTGAGCCATCTCGTTTGACAATCGTGTTGGCTGTGTTCGCGCTGGTGGCGGCATTGGCCGCACTCGCGCCGCTGGCAACATTCGCGGCGGATTGGCCGCCGACATTCGCGACAAGCGTTGCACTTTGCGTTCCCGTCACGTCGCCCGCAAGCGAACCGGAAAAATTATTCGCGGTTGTGGCCGTTGTGGCGTTGCCGGCAAGATTGCCGGTGACGGTGCCCGCTATGAAATTTCCCGACGCGTCGCGTTTCACAATTGTGCCTGCGGTGTTGGCACTGGTGGCCGCGTTGGCGGCACTTGCTCCGCCCGCCACGTTGGCGGCGGTCTGCCCGCCCACAGTCGCAACCACCGCCGCACCCTGTGTCCCGGTCACGTCTCCGTTCAAATTCCCGGTAAAGTTCGCAGCCGTGTTCGCCGTGTTCGCCATCATCGCATAACCAACGGCAGCGATGCGCTGGTCGGGCGTGAGCAATTGCGAACCATTCACGCCGTCGTTAAACCAAACGCGCAGGCGGACATCGCTGTTCGTAAACACTGTTGGCGGAATGGCGCTCATGTTGGCCAGCGAAGTGTCGCCCAGGAACACGGCGTAAAGGCCGTTGGACACACCCGCTGTCACTGCCGCTGTCGGCTGGCTGCCTGCGCTGCTGGTGCCGTCGTTACTCCAGAACGTGGCAGTGGCGTTGCTGTTGACGAGGGCGAACTTAAACAGACCGTTGCCGTTGAAGTTCGTGCCGCCGATGGCGAGACGGCCCTGGTAGTTGATGAGTTGCGGCACTTGTGCGAGGAGTGCCGTGGAGGTGAATACAGACGCGAAGAGAAGGCAGAGTTTTGTCAGTTTCATAAAACAATGCAATTTGTCTAATCTAGCGGATATTCGATGTCAACGAAATAAACGCTCGTGCTCACTACGCATGAGTGAGCAACCGTGAAATCTTGCGTCTGATCGGACGGAACATTCGTGAAGCCCGTCAAAAGGCAGGGCTGACTCAGGAATGTCTGGCCGAATTGGCTGCCGTTCATGTGCAGACCATCGGGTCAATTGAGCGGGGCGGTTTTCCATTTGCAGTGACCACCTTTGCCCGCGTGTCGCAATTCCTCGAAATCAGCCCAAATCGTCTGCTTGACGGCTTGGATTCACCCGACCGCCAGCGCACAGCGCGCGTCAAGAAAGCAATGGCGCGAAAGCGCGCTCCTGTCCGACGCAAACAATAAGTTGGGCAGGTCGCCGAACTCGGCGGGCGGGATTCCTCCTGTTTGATGAACACACGCTGATCCCCTCGCTGGGAGGCAGGTCGCGTTTGGCCGAATCTCAGTAGCATCCGAAAAGTATGGACGGCTTTCTCTGCAAAGTCAGTTTGTGCTTGGAGAATAGGCGCGGCTTGTTCAGGAGCACACAAGGTCGTGCGGCGACAGGTACGCGCGAAGAAATGACGAGTTTGACCAAAAGAACGCGAGCGGACGGACTGTCCGCTCGCGCCGGCTGCTTAGGCCGCAAACGAATCCCCGTCATCATCCGAGAATGAATCGGAGTGCCGTCCAATGATGGGCGGCGGTACTGGTGGTGGCCGCATTGGGGTGTGTATCACGATGATGGAAGTATGCTCCTGCGCCGATTGCTTCCGCCGCAATCCACCGCTCAGAATCCAACCAATCAGCGGAATCGAGACGTACACCAATCCCATATACAAATAATCGCCGTATTCCCGGATCGCATTATCAAGGAAGTGAAACACCGGCTCCACAAGTTCGGGTCCGTTCATAGCGGCTCCTTATGCGTTGACGACTTGCGCCACAGGTTCGGCCAGTTTGCCTTCCGCGAACATGGCCCGGCGCTTTTCGTATTCACCCAGCGACGGCAGTTCCACCTTCGCCTTGCGCGCGTAGGCCCGATGCACGGCCTTGCTGTTGTGTCCAAGGGCTTCCTGCGCGAAGCGTTCGGGATAACCGGCGGTCTTCGCCCGTTCCGCCCACGCATACCGATACGAATGCAGGGACACGCCTTTGATTTTGAGCCCCTCGCAGCGTTGATGGAATTCCGTCGCCCGGTCGCCCGCCCGCACCGTTCGCAGATAAGGAAACAATGGGCCGTCGGATGAAAGCGAGCGCAGCACTTCGGCGGTTTCCTCGTCAAAGCGCATGATGGCAATCGAACCGGTCTTTTTGCGGGCGAAGCTGATGACGGTGTGTTCCCAATCAATGTTCCCGGCATCCAGAAGGGCGATGTCCGATTGGGATGCCCCCAAGTGCCACGCCAGTTGATAAAACGACTTGCGTTCGGGATTCTGCTCGCGGGCGACGATGGCCTGATGTTCCTCCCACTTGATCGCCCGCTTCTCCTTGAACTTGATGGCGGGCCAGCGGCGCTTGGGCAGCACCGGCCACGGCAGCCAGTTCATGTCCAGCGCGAAGTTGTGGATGCGCCGCAAGTAGATGTTGGTCGAAACCGAGCCGTTCTCCAACACCTTCAGGAAGTGTTCGGCCTGGGTTTCCAGCACAACCAACTTGCGAACCGAGTCCAGCGCCTTGTCCCTGATGGCGGTAAGCCAGCGGTGCTGGGTCTCGCCCTGCTTCAGCTTGGGGATTTCGTCCATGACATACTGCCATGTCCGGCTCGCCCCGGCGGGGTCGCCCGCCTTCCAATAGACGCGGGCCAGATGCAGGCTGAACGCCGGGACTTCTTCGTTTTCGTTCCGGGCGGCGACGATGCGAAAGGCTTCGTCCTTGTCGCGGGTCTTGAGGGTTTCCTGTTTCTTGGTGACGAGGTCTTCGCTGTAGTAAACGCCCCAAGGGCGAAGGAAGACGCGGTAGCGTTGTTTCATGTTCTCTTTCATGTTGTGAACATGAACCCACTCGATCCGAGTCCGTTAGCGAGTAGTGGCCGGGTTTGCCCCGGATAGTAGCCGAGTTGTGCGGCTACTGAAACTTCCACTGAAACTCGACTCGTTTTCCTCCCGTTTCCCAATGAAATTGGGTGGAGGCGGAGGTCGGAATCGAACCGACGAATGCAGCTTTTGCAGAGCCGTGCCTTACCACTTGGCTACCCCGCCCCAATTACTTCGCGAAGATTAATTAACTACATCATCGGCGCAAGTTTAAGTTTCAACTCACGCCCAGCTTAACCGCCGAAGCCTAAAGAGCGCCGCCTTCTCCAGAGTTCCGTCGGCTTGAAAATTCCAAGTGGTGTGATGATGCCGGTTATGAGTTCCGACGGCGTCACATCGAATCCGGCGTTGAACGCGCCACTGCCGGGATTCGCCACACGGACGTAAGTACGCCTTCCCAATTTCAGATTTCGGATTTCGGATTTCGGATTTGTCACAGCGCCCCACGCGCCGAGCACTTCACTTTCGTCCCGCTCCTCAATGGGAATGTCGAAGCCTGATTTCAAATTCCAGTCGATGGTTGAAAGTGGAATCGCGACATAAAAAGGAATGCCGTGACGCTTCGCCAATACCGCCTTTGTGTATGTCCCGATCTTGTTGGCTACTTCACCCGTGCGCCCCAGCGTGCGGTCGCTGCCGACGATTACCAGATCAATCTCTCCCCGCTGCATCAGATGACCCGCCGCGTTGTCGGCAATGATTTGATGGGAAATCTTTTGCTGCGCGAGTTCCCACGCAGTCAATGTGGCGCCTTGTGAGCGAGGTCGCGTTTCATCACAGAAAACGTGAAAATTTCTTCCCTGCACCTGCGCGGCATACATCGGCGCCGTGGCCGACCCGGCATCCACAAACGCCAGCCAGCCGGCGTTGCAATGCGTCAACAATTTCATGCCATTGTGAATCAATTTTGCCCCGTGCCGGCCAATCGCCTCGCAATGCTCGACATCCCGGTGCGCAAATTCCTCCGCCGCAGCCAGCGCCAGCACCTGTCGCTCTTCCACTGTTTTGCCCGTGCTCATCGCCTGCCGCACCTTGTTCATTGCGTTGACGGGGTCGACGGCCGTCGGACGCGCGGCCTTGAGGGTTTGATAGACGGTTGCGATGCGGCGAGAGAATTGGCTTACGTTTTGTCCGCGAAAAGCCCGCGCGCCCTGGGCCAGTCCATAAGCTGCGGTCGCGCCAATTGCGCCGGCGCCGCGAACGACCATTTCCTCAATGGCCCGCGCTGTCTCGCGATAATCTCGCGTAGCGATGATTTGAAATTTGTGCGGAAGCAAACGCTGTTCGATCAAAAGAACTGCGTTCCGCTGGCGGTCGAAGGTCACCGTCCGATAATGGCGCGTGTGACCGCGAACTGTGACGTTCATGAACTCAAGTTAAGCAGAGGGGTCGGAAACGCAAATGCAGAGTTTCAAAGCGACTTGGACCGCAAGCGCCGCACTTTGGCTTGAATGCGTTCGTAAAGCGGATGCTCGCGCAACTTTTCGAGGTCCGGGTCTTTGGACAACCATTTGAAATCGCGGTAACCAAGACCAAGCGCTTTTTCCAGGGCCGCCACCGCCTGCTGAAATTGGTCGGTCAGGGAATAACTGCAGGCTAGGTTGTAGTGGACCAACGAATCCTCTGGACGCAGTTGCGCCAGTTGTTCGTCCACCTTGAGACCCGCGACATATTTGCCGCGCCGCGTGTAATCGTCTCCCAGAACTTGCAAGGCTTCCACGTATTGCGGGTCACGTTTGACGATTCCCTCCAAAAAATCGATTTCGATGTCCAAATCCCGTTGCTTTTGAGTGGCCGCTTTTTTCCTGCTACTGCTTTTTTGCTGCATAAAACGAGCGGGTTATATCTTCGTCCGCCACTCAAGTCAAGCGCCGTCCAGCAACAGCTTCTTTCATCTTGTAGCAACCGGCGCAAGAAGACTCTGACTTTCTCTCCTGCAAAAGAATGAGCCTCTTTACATCGGCTGCTACGATTCTCTCGACATGCTTTTACGCGTAGGAACGAACCTGAATGGTTTTTGTCTGCCTGATAAACTGGATGAAATTGGTTTGAACTGCCCCCGCGAAGGAGGAATATAGGGGTGCATGAAATGTTTCGTCACCGGCGCTTCGGGTTTCATCGGCGCGAATCTCGTTCATGAACTGATTGAGCGCGGCCACAGCGTCAAGGCTCTCTTGCGGACGGAGAGTAGTTTGCGCGGTTTGGAAGATGCCGAAGTTGAGCGGGTGTGCGGCGACGTGAGTGATCGCGCTGCACTCGATAAGGCCATACGCGGCTGCGACTGGTGTTTTCACGTTGCCGCCAGTTATCATCTCTGGTTGCGCGACTACGCTCCCATGTATGCGGCGAATGTGGAAGGCACGCGGAACGTCATCGAAGCCGCCACGCATGCCGGCTGCGCGCGTATCGTCTATACCAGCACTGTGGGTTGCATCGGCTTGCCCCAACCGGTCGATGGCAAGGTCGTTCCTTCCGAAGAAACCACGCCCGTTTCCGAGACGCAATTGAGCAATCATTACAAGCGATCTAAGTGGCAGGCCGAACAAGTCGCCGTTAAACTCGCGCGCACCGGTTCGCCGGTGATCATCGTTAATCCCTGCGCCCCCGTTGGTCCGCGCGACGCCAGGCCGACCCCGACCGGAAAAGTCATCGTCGATTTTCTGAATCAAGCGATGCCCGCCTATCTCGACACCGGTTTGAACTGGGTACATGTCCGCGACGTGGCGGTGGGGCATGTTTTCGCCGCCGAAATCGGCACCATCGGGGAGCGATACATTCTCGGCAATGCGGACGGCAACTGGACGATGAAGAAGGCGTTCGCAGCGCTGGAAGAAATAACCGGAGTGCCGGCGCCGAAATTTCAAATCCCGTACTTCGTCGCGCTGGCCGCAGCATACGTGGACGAAGCCATCGCCGGCCTCACCGGCAAACCGCCCAAAGCGCCGTTGGCTGGTGTGCGCATGGCCAGATACAAAATGTTCTTTAATCCCGCCAAAGCGATTCGCGAACTCGGCCTGCCGCAAACGCCGCCGAAACAGGCGTTGGCTGATGCGGTCCGCTGGTTTCGGGAGAATGGGTATGTGAAGAAATGAATAGTCCAAACACAACCTCACTTTGGAAACGACGGATTCCGTTCAGCAACATTCTGTCTGTACTTTCCGTTGTTTGCGTGGTCATCTGGCAAATCCGCGGACGGAATTCGACACCCATTCCGGCGAGGGGAGGCGAGTCATTTCAAAACTTTGCCACTATCGAAACGCCATTTTACTGGCAACGCGATGACTGCCGGAAAGATGAAACCCTCGGCGGCAGCTGTGAAAGTTTGAGCAAAGTAGGCTGCACCGTTTGCAGTCGGTCGATGGTACTGAGTCATTACGGCGTTAATCTTACGCCGAAGGAGCTTAACAACCTGCTCAAGCAAAATGATGGTTACACCTGGCGCGGATGGCTGAAGTGGAATACGATTTCCAACATTTCTCAAAACAAGGCAGCGGTTCAAGGGTTGGCCAAACCCTCTTACGCCCACATCGACGCCGCCCTAAAAAACGGAAAACCGGTGCTCGCCAAAGTTTCGATCAACCATGTCATCCCACATTGGGTGTTGATCGTCGGCAAAGATGGGATCGATTATCCTCGTACAGCAGCGACGTTTATGGCGTGCGGATTGTCCGGCTGTCAGAAAGTTTCCGCTAAATTGTAGTTTACGAAAACTCCGCTTGCGTTCGCGCCGTCCTTGTGAAAAATTTTACGCCTTTATTTATGGCACACGTTAAATTGCACATTCCGGGTCCGGTCGAGGTCAGCGAGAAAACGTTTCGCGCGTTTTGTTCGCCGATGATCGGTCATCGCGGCCAGGGATTCAAAGACCTTTACTCGAAGATTCAGCCGCAGCTTCAGCAACTGCTTTACACCAATCAACTCGTTTATCTCAGCACTTCATCGGCTTGGGGCGTGATGGAAGGCGCGATCCGCAATCTCGTGTCGAAAAAGGTGCTCAACTGCATGTGCGGCGCGTTTTCGGACAAGTGGTTCGACGTGTCGAAGCGCTGCGGAAAGCAGGCCGAAGCGCTCCAGGTCGATTGGGGCTCGCCGATTCGCGTTGAACATGTCGATGCCAAACTCGCGACCGGCCAGTTCGACGCGCTCACGCTCATTCACAATGAAACCTCGACCGGCACGATGAGTCCGCTGGCGGAAATTGCCGCGCTCAAGAAAAAATATCCGGACGTGATGTTCATCGTCGATTCGGTGAGTTCGATGACCGCGTTGCCGATCAAGTTCGATGAGTTGGGCATTGACGTTTTGCTTGCGGGGACGCAAAAGGCGTTTGCCATGCCGCCTGGATTTGCGGTGTTCGTCTGTTCGCCCGCCGCGCTTGCGAAAGCGGCAACCGCGAAGGACCGCGGTTACTACTTTGATTTTGTCGAGTTCCAGAAGAACGCCGAGCAGAATATGACGCCGAGCACGCCGAGCATTTCGCACACGTATGCGCTCGGCTCGAAGCTGGACGAATTCTCTGCCGAAGGTCTGGAGGCGCGTTACGCCCGTCATCGCAAAACGAATCAGATGACGCGCGATTGGACGGCGAAGCACGGCTTCACGCTGTTCCCGGAAAAGGGCTTCGAATCGATCACGCTCACCTGCGTCAACAACGGCGCTAAGCCCGGTGGGCGCACGGTGGACGTGGCGAAGCTGCAGAAGCTCGTGAAAGACCAGGGGTTCCTGATCGATGGCGGCTACGGAAAAATCAAAGGCTCGACCTTCCGCATCTCCAACATGGGCGATGAAACGGAAGTGACGATGAACCCACTCTTCACTGCGCTGGATAAGGCGATGGCGCAACTGTGAACTGGTTGGAGTCCAGCCTTCAGGCTGTTCCACACCCGGCACCCGAAAGCGTGGACCCCAACCTCCGTGCCACCGTGCAAACCTCTGGCTACAAAATCGTCCAACTCGCCAACGGCGTGCATAGCGTGCATTCGCTCGCGCATCGGGAGACGTTTCATCCGGTCATCGGTCCGGTGGCCGAAGCCGAGGCGCTTTACGTCAACCAGCTGCGGCTGGCCGAACGCCTGCATCATCACGGCGGCGAGTTTGTGATCTGGGACGTGGGACTGGGCGCGGCGGCCAATGCTCTGACGGTGTTGCGCGCCACGCGAGAGATTCCATCCACCATCCGGCTGGTCAGTTTTGACAACACGATGGAGCCGCTTCACTTCGCTTTGCGCCATGCCGAGGCGCTGGACTATTTCCATGATTATCAAAACTGCGCGCAGCACCTGATTCCGCATCGACGTGTGTCATTTCTCAACGGGGCACAAACTGTGGAGTGGAAATTACATCTCGCCGACTTCCCCGCGTTGCTCGCCCATTCACAGTCCCACCTGCCTGCTCGCATTCTTCCGCCCCCGCACGCGATCATGTTCGACGCCTTTTCGCCGGCGAAGAATCCGGCGATGTGGACGCTGCCGTTGTTCACCACTTTGTTTCAGTTGCTCGACCGGGCGCGGCCTTGCGCGCTGCCGACTTATTCGCGCAGCACGATGTTGCGGGTGACGCTGTTGCTCGCAGGATTCTTTGTCGGCGTTGGCACCGCGACCGGCGAGAAGGAAGAAACCACTCTCGCGGTGAACACGTTGGACTTGATAAACGAGCCGCTGGATCGCAATTGGCTGCAACGCGCCAACAACTCCACCAGCGCCGAGCCGTTGTGGGAGTCCGAATATCGTCAATCACCGTTATCGCAAGCCACGCGGGAAAAGCTGGCGCAGCATCCGCAATTCAAATAGCGAGGCTGCTCTTTGTGTCGGCGATCGCTTGCACTTCCTGCAAGAGTGTTTTCACGCAATCAGGGCAGTAACTGTGGGTGAACGTGGTATCCGTGCGCTTGGCAATGTAGGTCTCAACCTGTTGCCAATAGTTCTGGTCGTCGCGAACTTTTTTGCAATGCGAACAAATCGGCAGCATCCCCGAAAGTTGTTTTACTTGCGACTGCAAGTTAAGAATACGCTCGGCAACACCCAGGCGGGCAGCCAGTTGGTCTTCATCAAAAGGTTTGTTGATGAAGTCGTCGGCACCGGCTTTCATTCCCACGAGAAAACCATGCTTTCCACCCACGGACGTGAGCAGGATGATGTAGGTATATCGCTGTCGGTTGAGCGCGCGCACGCGCCGGCAGAGTTCCAGTCCATCCAGCCCTGGCATCACCATGTCGGAAATGAGGATCGGAACATTGACATCAGCAAACACGGCCAGGGCTTCAGCGCCGTTATTGGCAACCGTGACTTCATGACCCAGTTTTTTCAGCGTAGCACTGAGAACAATTCGTGAAGTTGAATCATCGTCGGCGATTAAAATGTTCATGCGACTTTCTCCTTTAGGGTTGGTTTTTCGAGTTCAATTTTGACACGGGTAAATTCCTGCTCCGACTGTTCGATCAGTTTCTCAGCGCCGGCGACTGATTGCGAGTTGCCAAGCGCCTCCAACTGCCGGGAAATTTCAGCCAGGTTTTGCGCACCAATGTTGGCGCTTGCACCTTTGAGCGCGTGCGCGGCTTTTCTTAAATCGTCGGACGCGCCCGCCTGGGCCGCCTGGCGCAGGGCGGTCAGATATTCGGCCGCGCTGCTCAAGAATGCTTCGTATATCTCGGTCAACACAGAGGGATCGGTAGCCTCGGCCAGTTTGCGCAAGCGTTCGCTCATTTCCGGGTCAAGTGCCGGAGAAACCTGCGCCATCCGGACAGAAACCGGAATGTTTTGTGGCTCAACCTGAACGGCGCCTCCATCATTGGAAATCCAACGATCGAGGGTTGCTTCGAGGTCTTCCAACCGCACCGGCTTGCTGATGTAATCATCCATGCCGGAGGCCAGGCAGTGTTCCCGGTCGCCCTGAATTGCCTTGGCCGTCATCGCGGCGATCGGAACATGACGCCGGCCCTCGTGTCGTCGGCGAATTTCCGCAGTTGCCTCGTAGCCATCCATTTCCGGCANNATCTCGCAATCCATGAAGACCACATCGTAGGGCAACAAATCCAGCATCTCGACGGCTTCTTTGCCGTTGGCCGCTACGTCCACGCGGCAACCAAGATTCTCCAGCATCAGCCTGGCGACCTTCTGGTTGGTGGTGTTGTCGTCCGCCACCAGAACGCGGGCATGGATTTTCCGTTCTTTCTTTTCTGTGGGATGAGACTCGGCCAAGGTCAAAGTAGTCAACATCTCGGCAACGGGTTGTTCGACGCATGTGCCCCAAGCCTCGGCAAGCACATCGAAAAGCTTTGATTGGCGTACCGGCTTGACGAGGCAGGCGAAAATTCCCGCTTCCTTCAGATGTGTCGGGTCGTCCTGGCGGCCCTGAGAGGTCAACATCACGAGCACCGTGTCCCGCAAGGCGGGATCGGCTTTGATGGCGCGCGCCACCATCTCCCCATCCATGTCCGGCATTTGATAATCAAGGACGGCGATGCGATACGGATCGCCCGCCACCTGGGCTTCGCGCAAAACGGTCAGCGCTTCCTCGCCGGAGGCATAGCCGCCATTGCGCATCCGCCAGTTGGTAATCTGCTCGTGCAATACGCGGCGGTTCACCTCGTTGTCGTCCACAATCAGCACCCGCACTCCGTCGAGATTCGCACGAACCGGCTTCACCGGCAGTGACCTGGTGGGTAATTCAAGCGGCAATGTGAACCAAAAGGTTGAACCTTTGCCCGGCCAACTGGCGACTCCCATTTTGCCGCCCATCAACTCCGTCAGTTGCTTGCTGATGGCCAGCCCCAAACCCGTGCCGCCAAACCGCCGTGTCGTCGAAGCATCAGCTTGTGTGAATTTTTCAAACAGACGACTGATTTTATCTTCAGCGATACCGATACCGGTGTCCTCGATCGAGAATTTTAATTCGGCCCGACCGTCCGTTTGGTTCTCGCAATGAATGCTGATAAGCACATGGCCTTGGGCGGTGAATTTGATGGCGTTGC
>PLJQ01000277.1 GCA_003140275.1 Limisphaerales bacterium | reverse complement strand
AAATACTCAGGATAACTGCTCCAAGGATAGGCGCGCAGCGATTGCGCGGGCCGGATGAGTTTCGCCCTCACCGGATTCAGATGCACGTAATCACAGACGGTCCGTAAATAACCGTCGCCGCTACCATCGACAATCAAGGATTTGTAGCGGCCGCTGAACAAATGGCCGAACACTTTGTGCCTCCGGTTGAACCGCCCGGTGTAGGCACCCAAAAACCACTTCATCCCCGTCACCAAGTTGGCCTTGGGGGTTTCGATCACCAGATGAAAATGATTTTCCATCAAGCACCAAGCGTGAACCTGCCAGCCCGTCTTCCCGCACGCCTCCCACAGGGTTTCCATAAAACGCCGCCGATCCTGATCGTCCTTAAAAATCGGCTCGCGCCGGTCCCCCCGGTTCATAACGTGATAGATCGCCCCGGGATATTGCAGTCGGAGTTTGCGCGCCATGCGCCAAGGCTCTCAGCCGGGGCGAGAGCGTCAAGCCATTTCTACAATAGCCGGGACTGACACCTGCCTGACACCTGTTTGCCGGCAGGCAGGGGAGTAGAGGGCGGGGTGAGGGCAAGCGTTCTGTCTAACTGAATGGCTCCGGCCAAGAACTTTGAGCTCTTCGCGCCCGGCGGCGGGCCAAAAAGATTTGCCAGCGGCGACAGTTGATTGCTAACTGAGCAGCGTGACTTTCCTGCCCATCGTCGAGCGTGAACTGCGCGTGGCCGCGCGGAAGCGCAGCACGTTCTGGCTGCGGGTCGTCGCGGCGCTCGTGGCGCTGGTGATCGGAGGTGGATTTCTCCTGTTGAGCGCGGTGGGCCAGTTTGGCGGGTTGGGCGAGCCAACCCTGGGCAAAGGGCTGTTCACCGCGCTCACCTGGCTCAGTCTGGCCGCGGTTTTATCGGCCGGTTTGTTCTTTACCTCGGATTGTTTGAGCGAGGAAAAACGCGAGGGCACGCTCGGCTTTTTGTTCCTCACCGACCTGCGCGGCCATGATGTTGTGCTGGGCAAGTTGCTGGCGACGTCGCTGCGGGCTTTTTACGCGCTGCTCGCCACCTTCCCGGTTCTCGCCCTTACGTTGCTGATGGGGGGAGTGACGGGCGGGCAGTTTTGGATGACGTTGCTGGCGCTGGTCGATGCGCTGGTCGTCTCTTTGGCGGCGGGCCTGTTCGTGTCCGCGATCAGCCGTGATTCGCAGAAGGCGCTGGCCGCGACGCTGTTTTTGTTGTTCGTGCTGGTCGCAGGCGGTCCCGCGGTCGACGGGACGTTCGCCGCCATCCGACAGCGCAGTTTCATTCCGATTCTGAGCCTGACGAGTCCCGGTTATCTTTTCGTGGCGGCGGGCGCGTGGGGCCAGACACCCTTCTGGCCGGCCCTGCTCGCCAATCAGGCGGTTGGCGGGGCGCTTTTTGGGCTGGCTTGCCTGCTGCTCCCGCGCACGTGGCAGGAAAAGGCGGCGAAGATTTCAACTGCCGGCAGAAGCCGCGTTGAGGCGTGGAAATTCGGCGGGGCCAAAAGTCGCCGGGCGCTCCGGCGCAAATTGATCGAACCAAACCCGGTTCTGTGGCTGGCGTGCCGGGAGCGCTGGCAAGCGTGGGCGTTTTGGGGGCTGACGATTCTGATCGCCGGCGGGTTGGCCGCGACGTCCGCGAGCCGGCATCGCTCGGAACTCTGGATGATCTGGAGTTACTTTGGCGGTCTTTTGACTCTGGTGCTGTACCTGGGAATTGCTTCGCAAGCCGGCCGCTTCTTCGTCGAGGCTCAGCGCAGCGGTTTGACCGAATTGCTGCTGGCCACGCCGCTGACGGTAAATCAGATCGTGCAAGGACAGTGGCGGGCGTTACGGCGGCGGTTCGGCGCGCCGCTGGCGGTGTGGCTGGCGGTGCAGTTGTTGGGCGCGTTCCTGGCCCAGCAGGCGATGTGGAACCGCCTGGCCACCGTAACTCCTCCCACGCCGGGGGTCATGACGACGAACAACGCGGCGACCAACACCACGTTCGTGACGACCTCAACTGTGACCACGACGCCCTGGTCGGGGACCGCCACCGTTTCAATCGGTGGTTTTTCCGCGCCCGGCAGCGTCGTGACGCTGGCCGTTTCAGTCGCCGGGATGCTCACGGTCGCGGCCAATCTGGTTGCGCTAAGCTGGTTTGGCATGTGGATGGGGCTGAACTCGAAGAACACGAACCTGGCGGCCCTCAAGTCGATCGTTTTCGTCCAGGTCATCCCGTGGTTTGTGGTTTCCTTTGCGTCGGCGATGATGGTTCCCCTGCTGCTGTTGCCGAGATTGCTCAAGGGGGTCCCGTCCGCCACGTCGCAGATGATGACCTGGTATCCATTGCTCGCCTCGTCCCTGGCGACCGTGCTCTATCTGGCCAAAGATATTGGGTTCTCGTTTTGGGCGCGGCGGAAATTGTATTCGGAATTCCGCGAACAGGCCGCGCGATCCGTGTCACCGATCCGGCCGGCGGTGCCGACCCCGTGGCCGCAAGCGGACGCGCCACCGGTGATCGCGCCGACTTGAAACGCAAGCCCCGTAATCATGATGACGAAATTCTTCAACTCCGTCCGTCGGCGCGCCCGGAGACTGGCGACGATGATCGCGTTGGGGTCCGCCCTCGCGGCCACGGGTGCCGCGCCAAAGCCCAACTTCATCTTCATCAACATTGATGACCTGGGTTACGCGGACATCGAGCCTTTCGGGTCCCAATTGAACCGCACGCCGAACCTGAATCGCATGGCCGCCGAAGGACGCAAATTGACCTGCTTTTATGCCGCGCCGGTCTGCTCGCCGTCGCGGGCGGCGTTGATGACCGGTTGTTATCCCAAGCGCGTCCTGCCGATTCCGCATGTGTTGTTCCCCGGCAATGAGGCGGGGTTGGACCCGCGCGAAATTACGGTTGCGGAACTGCTCAAGCCGCGGGGTTACGTCACTGCGATCATTGGCAAGTGGCATCTCGGCGATCAACCGGAGTTCATGCCGACGCGGCAGGGGTTTGATTACTTCTTCGGCCTGCCGTACTCCAACGACATGGGACCGGCCGAGGACGGCGTAAAGAGCAGTCTGGACGAGCCGGTTCCTAAAACCAGGGGCGAAGGCCAGCCGCCGTTGCCGTGGTTGCGCAATGAAACCGTCGTGCAGCGCGTGCGGGCCGATGATCAGACCACTCTGGTCGCGCGTTACACCGGGGAGGCGGTGAAGTTCATCAAGACGAACCGGAAGAAAACATTTTTCCTCTACCTGGCGCATTCGGCCGTGCATTTCCCACTCTATCCGGGCAAGGCGTTTCAGGGCCGGTCGAAGAACGGCAGTTACGGCGACTGGGTGGAGGAGGTGGATTGGAGCATGGGGGCGGTGCTGGACACCCTCCGCGAGTTGAAACTCGACCGGAAGACGCTGGTGATTTTTACCTCGGACAACGGCGGCACGCCGCGCGCCGTGAACGCGCCGTTGCGCGGTTTCAAAAACAGCACCTGGGAGGGCGGCATGAGAGAACCAACCCTCGCATGGTGGCCCGGCAAAATTCCCGCCGGCACGTCCACCGACGCGGTCACCGGGATGATGGACATTCTGCCAACGCTCGTGAAACTCGCCGGCGGGAAGGTGCCCGCCGACCGCAAGATCGACGGTGGCGACCTCTGGCCTTTGCTGGCGGGCGAACCGGGCGCGAAATCGCCGCACGATTTGTTTTACTATTACCGCGGCCTCAAGCTCGAAGCCGTCCGCAATGGCCCGTGAAAACTGCATCTGGAACACAGCGAGCTCTACAACCTTGACAGCGGCATTGGCGAAAATGCGAACCTCGCCGCCTCAAATCCCGAGGCGGTGACGCGCCTCCGCGATCTCGCCGACCGGATGAAAGACGACCTCGGCCTCGACGGCATCGGCCCCGGCTGTCGTCCGCTGGGCAAGGTGGCCAACGCCAGACCGATCATCGATCAGGACGGCAATGTCCGCGCCGAATTTCGCGGGCCGTCCTCCCGGAGATGATTCGTGTCCATCGGTGATCGAATTGTTTCGGTGGATTGCGGCAATCCAGGAAAACGGTTGAGCCGTTTTCAAAGGCGCATCGCTTCGGTCGCGCCCGAGTCCATTGAAGCAGCCATCGTCGAGATACCGAGGCGGACAAAAGATTGCGATTGCCGGAGGCATCCGCCTCCTCACGCCGGCGGCTGCGAGGCGGGCCTGGCGCACAACGGGAATGTTTTCCCGCGCCGTGAAAATGGGCGCATCCTGACACTGCCCCCGATTGCAACCCGGCCGGAGCGCGGCGTTCACGCCGCTTAAACGTGCGTAAGTCCACGAGCCAATCGTTTCCCCCGACTCGCTCGGACACTAAGCGGCCTGAAGGCCGCGCGCCGGTGGCGGTGGGCGGAGTCACCCCGTGAAAATAACCAGCAAAGCAATCCGTTGACAGACCTCCGGCCGAAGTCTATTCACGCTCGTATGACGATCCCATCCGACGCGACGCCCGCTTTTTTTTCCCGCCGTGAATTTCTCAAGCAATCCGTTTTGATGACGGGTGCCGCCCTGGTTTCAAACGAGGCACTTTATTCAGCCGGGCCGTCGGACGCAATCGGCACCCCGTGGCGCGCCGCCATCATCGGCCACACCGGCAAAGGCGACTACGGACACGGCCTCGACGTGATTTTTAATGATCGCGAAAATATTCAGGTCGTGGCCGTGGCTGATCCGGATCCGTCCGGGCGGGCCAAAGCCGCGGCGCAAAGCAGGGCACTGCGCCAGTACGACGATTACCGCCTGATGTTGGCGCGGGAAAAACCGCAACTGGTTTCCATTGCGCCGCGTTGGGCCGATCAACATCACGCGATGGCACTGGCCGCCTTCAAAGTCGGCGCGCATGTTTACATGGAGAAACCGTTTGCCCAAATACTCGCCGAAGCGGATGACTTGCTCAACACCGCCCAGCAAGCCGGATTGAAGATCGCCGTCGCCCATCAGATGCGTTTGTCGCCCGGCGTCCTTCACCTCAAGCAGGCGCTGGAGGATGGTTTGATGGGTGATCTGTTGCAAATGCGCGCTTATGGAAAACAGGATGCGCGCGCCGGAGGCGAAGACCTGCTGGTGCCCGGCATGCATTTGTTTGATTTAATCCGCTGCTTCGCCGGCGACCCGCAGTGGTGCATGGCGCGGGTTTTGTGGAAGGGTCGCGATATTAGCCGGCAGGATGCCCGCAAGGTCACCGAGCAAATCGGGCCGGTGGCGGGCGACGACATTGAAGCGCAATTCGCCTTTGCCAACGGGGTTCAGGCCAGTTTCACCAGCCGGAGCAAACTCCGTGAAGCCGCCGGGCACTGGGGAATTGAAATGGTGGGAAGCAAAGCCAGCGCCCGGATTCTGGCGGACGCGTGTCCGACGGTTTACTGGTCGAAAACCGGCAATGGGGAAACGTCGGGCAGAACCGATCCAGGGCGGCGGTGGGAGAATGATCCGATGCTCAACACCGCTGAGGCGGAGCGCGGTTTCATTCCCGCCAACCAACGGGTCGTGGAGGATTGGCTGAAAGCGATCAAAAACAATCGCGAACCGGTTTGCAGCGGTCGGGCGGCGATGAAGGCGCTGGAAATGGTCATGGCCGTTTACCACGCCGGGTTGTCCGGGGCGCGCGTGTCGATACCATTGAAAGACCGGACTCATCCGCTGAAACCCGCGTGACGTTTCCCGTGTGATGAACTTGTTGGATTTGTTTCCGGCGGAAGATTATCGATTGCAGATGCGCTTCGAGCGCGGCAGCGTCGCCGGATTCTTCGCTCCCACCGAATGCCATGCGGAATTGATTTCACAGCGGCGACATTGGTTGCAAAGCGCTCCGCAAACTTACGCCGCGCTTTTGCCGGGCGGAATTCCCCTGCTCGAAGAAACGATCAAGACGGCGGGCGGCTGGCAGACCGGCGTTGAATTTGCCGGGTTGCCGGACGGAACTCCCTGCCAGCGTTGCCTGGCGCTCGGCGAAGTCCTTGAACCTGATTACTTGTTGTTGAAGCCGGGCGACGACGGCAGCTTTCAACTTTTGGGCGGCTGCGTTTGCTTTCCCTCTTCGTGGACACTTGCGGAAAAGATTGGCCGGCCATTGGAGTTCATCCACGGCGTTGTCCCCGGTCTCAACGCCCAACTGGGAAACCAAATCCACGGTTTCCTCAACCAGATCAAACCCGGCCTTGCCTGGCAACGGACCAATTGGGGGTTGAGCCGGTCCGCGGAATTGAATCAGCATCCGGAGCGCGCCCTGCCCCGCCTCGCGGCTTCAGTGCGCCTGGAAGAAGTCTGGTTGCGAGTGGAACATCAAGCGCTCGTGGCGCTCCCGCGAAATCAAGGGATTCTCTTTGGCATTCGGATCGCCACCCATCCGCTGGCGGAATTGAAAAAAGACCCGGCGGTGGCAAGCCGGCTAAGCCGGGCGTTGCAGACCCTGCCGGAGGACCTGGCGCGATACAAAAACCTCGCCGCCGCGCGCTCAAGCATCATTACGCTGTTGAAATCCTGATCTTTCCGCAGCTCGACGACCGCCTTTGGACGGCACCAAGGCAAACTCGAACCGCCGGTGAAATCCACCAACCCGGCGAAATGAACAGCCCCTTTTCCGCGTTGACGGGGTTGGTTTTTTCACCAACCCTCGCGCCATGAACTCTCCCAAATTAGCAGGTTGGTTTTTCTCTCTCGCCGCCATTTTTTTATCGCTCGATTGTTCCACCGCCGAGGTGAACAAAGCGGAGCAAATCGCGCCGGATGTTTATTTTCACGAAGGCGACCTCAAGGGCAGCGGACATTGCAACAATGGCTGGATCGTCTTTGAAGATTTTGTCCTGGTCATCGACGGCAATTTCCCGTCCGGCGCGCGCGAAATTATTCCCAAAATCAAGGCCGTCACGGACAAACCGATTCGTTTCGCCTTCGACACGCATCATCACGGCGACCACGCCTATGGCAATCAGGTCTGGGTGGATAACGGCGCCGTGCCGGTCGCGCACACCGGCGTCATCGAGGAGATGAAGAAATATGAAACCGGCTATTACGGCGGCCAGCCGGGACGCTGGGAAGACGCGGCGAAGGGCCGCCAGGACGTGGCCGCGAGCAAGCTGAAGCCGCCCACCCTGCTCTACAACAAGGACATGATTTTTGACGACGGCCAGCATCGGGTGGAGTTGCTTTACTTTGGTGTGGCCCACACTCACGGCGATGGTTTCGCATGGTTGCCGAAGGAAAAAATCCTGTTCACCGGCGATGCCTGCGTCAACGGTCCCTACAATTACATGAACGACGGCAACGCGGAGCAATGGGTCAAAACCCTGGCCGCCGCAAAAAAGCTGGGCGCGAAAACGATTTGTCCGGGTCACGGCCCGATGGGCACGGCGCAGGTTCTGGAGGATCAGCAGGCATTTTTCGTCGAATTGCGGAAACAGGTCGGAAAGTTCGCGGGCAGGAAACCGGAGGAATTGAAGGCGGCAGTTGAAAACCTCAAGGCCACCCTGCTGAAACAACAGGCGATTGCCCGCTATGTTGGAGATTTCTTTCCGGCCCAGGTTGAGAAGGTTTACGTCGAAATGGGCGGCAAGCCGTTTCAACCCAAGACCGCGGCGGTTGATGATCACAAACAACATGCCCGCGATCACGGCAAAGAGCTGGTCCAAGTCAAATAGACGGCTTCGGCGACCCGATCAAGAATTCAACCGGCGATTAACCGCGGCTGTCTGGCACATTCGGATATTTTTCCAATCAGTCTCCTGACCGCAGCTTGCCGTGGACTCAGGCCTCCTCAACTCTCTCGATCTTGGGATTTATACGAAGCTAATCTCTTAGGCCGTATTCATGCAGTAGAAAATGGGTTCGCCCTCACCCTAACCCTCTCCCCCCCGTAGAGGGAACTCACATTTCCCGCGCTGGAAAATGTCACTAAACGGTGAGTCTTCCAAGTCGCCCGCAAGGTTCTCCCTCTCCCAAGGGGGAGAGGGCGGGGTGAGGGCGAGCGTTCTGTTTAACTGCATGGTTCCGGCTTAGCCAGAACGATGCTGTTGGTTTGAGGAGCGTAGGCCGGTGGCCAATCGAGTTCGGCGGCTCGCAGAAAACTTCCTGCGTAAAACAATGCGGCACCGATGGGTTCAATCTGAAGTCAGCAGCCGGAAGTCGTCGCCGGGCCGGCAACAACCGCACGCGGGCGGCACGCGGGCGCTCCCCATTCAATGGAATCGTTCCGGCTTGGGACGAAAAAACTCCTCGAAATCATTCACCTCGAATCCAGTGATGGAAAATATCCGGTGAATTGAGTCGGAATCCGCAGTCCGTTTCGAAAGTACAAAAAGATTCAGCGAACCGGCTGTACTACTCGCCGATTCGCTGATCTTTCAGAACTTCTGATTCCGCTTGTCTTCGACCGGAAGAATCAAGCGCGTACCGACCGTTGCCGCCAGAACAGAGCCAGCATGCCGCCAGCCACCCCGAACAGGGCCAATGTACCCGGCTCCGGGACAATAGGGGTGAAATCGCTGATGGCGTTGTAAAACACCCCCCCCGGTGCGATGGTAACAAAGCCGGGCTGGCCAGCCACTGTGGGACGCCAAACTGCGCTGGTATTCACTTCGTCCACGCCCGTTTCATTTATGACAGGAGATCCCGAAGCCGCGACCGGCACTGGCCCGTCCGCAAAATCGCCGGAACCGTCATCTTCCGAAAAGAAGAAAATACCTTGCTGGCCTGGGGAATTCACGAAATGAAGCAGGTCAGACTGCGCAGTTCCCGCAACATTGTTAATCACAACATCGCCTGTAGTGATATTAGCACCGGTGGCTGCTATGATAGGGCCAAAGTCATAAAACAACCCCGTATCACCCGAAGGATCCGTCTGTATCGAAGCTCCAATCGGAACCGGAGTCGCCTGCAGGCCCGTTGCATTCCCGTTTCCGTTTTCGTCAAGCGTTATTACGACGGCAGCTGCGAATGCGCTGTTTGCCACCATGGCTGATGCAAAACCGCAAACTAACATTGTTTTTACTAATTTCGTCATACTTCACCTTTTTTGTTGTAAGTGGCAAGACGACCTGCTTTTTGCCCTACGGTCGGCACACCACTCTGGGTTATCTTTATCTGGATTTCATTAAACCAGAAGTTCGCGAATAAGTCCATAAAAACTTATTCACAATCCGCAAAAGTTATTCACAACTTATACCCGTATTGCTACGTAGCTGCGCGCTTCTCCGGCGCAGTAGCTAAAGAGGTGTCAAACGGTTGATGGGCGAAAGCAAATGGAAGGAAACCGTCGGTAACAAGTATTCCACCCAGAGCGCCGCCGAGAAGTCACTTTTCTTGTGGCAGGAGCTGGCTGTCGGATCGGGTCAGAAACTCCAGCAGGTCGGCCAGGTCTTGTTGGGAGAGTCCCTGTTCCAGCCCGTCCGGCATGAGCGACCTGCCCTCGGCCCGCAAACCGGCGATCTGGCTTCGCAAGATGGTTTCATCGGCCTGCCCGGCGCGTCGCAAAGTGATGCTGGTGGCGCTTTCGACGGCGATCAAACCGGTCGTGGTTTCCCCTTGTGCCGTGGTCAACGTGTAACTGATGTAGTCGGGCGTGACCTGCCGGCTGGGATCCAGAATGTCCACGAGCAACGCTTCTTTGGGGCGGCTCGCCATGCCGGACAAATCAGGGCCAACGTGGTTTCCCTGGCCCTGGATCGCGTGACAAGGCAGACAGAGCCTGGCAAAAGTCACCGCGCCACGCCGGCGGTCACCATCCATTTTCAAAGCCGGCTGAAAATTCCGAACGACGTCCTCACGGCTCGCAGTGGAATCAACGCCCACGATTTTTTTAACGCGCCTGGCCAGGCCGGGATCCTGCACACTGCGCAAAACTTGCCGGGTTGACGGGTCGAGTTCAGCGGGTGGAATGTGTCCGGATTCCAACGCATCGACCAGGGCCGACGTTGTCACGGGAGAGTGAATCGCGGTGGCGAGCATTTGTTGCCGGACACCTGCCGGATATTGACTCCAAACCGCGAACATCTTCCCGGCCAGTTCCCGGTTTCCCGAGCCCATCAAGGCTTCTGCCGCGGCGGACTGAACTTCCGGGGAATGTCCGGCCTGCAACAACCGAAAAAAAACCGCGCGTTCAAAGTCCGCCCCGGCTTGTTTCATCACGCGAATCGCCGCCAGACGATGGGCCAACGGCTCGGCGGCGTTTGTCGCGGTGCGGTCAGCCAGATCGGTCCAATCTCGAAGCGCGCGTGAAAGCATGATCCGTGAGGCGGACGGATGGGTCGGGTCGTGCGGCACCGTCTGATTGGCGCGCACGACTCCTTCGGCCAGACCCGCCACGGTCGCCAGCCGATGCGGATTGGGGTCGCCTCCGCAGAGAATCGGCACGCAAACCGCAAGCTCGTTTGTTTCATTGCGGGCGCCAATTTGAGCGGCCATCCGGTCAAGAAACCGGCTCTGTTCCGTCGTCGGATGACTGAACCACTCTGGATTCTGTTGGGCCAACGTCTTCAGAAACGAACCGTGCTGGTTGTGAACGCCGCTTTGAATCGCCAGCGACTGCCAGTCATCCTTGATTCCTTCCNNCTGTGCCAGCAGCACCTCACTCTGGCGGTCATCCCGGTCGTTCATTTCACCAAGCGTGAGCGCAAGTTGAAAGCGCACTCCAGCCGACGGGTCTTTGATCATTTTCGCCACCACCGCCGATACTTTAGGCGAGGGTAATGCCCAACTGAGGCGCGCCTCTGAAGATTTCAGCGCGTTGACCCGTCCTTCTTCATGTGGGTCGTTTAAGGCGGCACCCAGCGTATCGTCGTCGAGTGCGGAACCGTTTTTGAGGTGAATTCCTTCCAGTGTCCAGAGTGCCTGAACTCGCGTTTCGGCAAGTGGCGCTTGGCGGGCCAGCTTTTTCAAGGCGGGAATCGCCTTGGGGTCCTGACGTTCGACGAGCAGCCGCTGCGCCGTGTCGCGCCACCAGCTGTTTCGATTCGCCAATTGCTTCACCAGTCCGGCACTGCTGGCGCGGCTCAGTCGCGGGTTTGAGTTTTGAGCCTTGGAGGTTGCATTCTTGAGGCGGATTCGCCAGATGCGGCCATGCTCGGCGCCGGTTCGCCATTGAATTTGATCGCGCAAGTTTCCCGGCACAAAACCAGGGTGCTCGACGAAGCGCCGATAGAAATCGACGACATAGAGCGCGCCATCCGGCCCGGTGGCAAAATTCACCGGATGAAACCACGGATCGGTCGAGGCCAGAAATTCCCTGCCCTCCTCGCCCCGCCGGGCAGTGAACGTCACGCCGTTCGGAACCAGAACCCGGCGATGGACCAGGTTGCGCAGAGATTCGCCGACGAAAGCATTGCCGCGATACTTTTCGCCCAGCGCATCGCCACGATAAATCGTCAGACCGGCAAGCGCATTGAAGTGGCTCGAGGATTCGTTGTTGAAAACCAAAGGGGGCGGCGTGAGCGGAAACACGCGTCCGTCATCACCCGGCGAAACGATGTCGAGCACCGACTCCGTTGCAGCCAGGTTCGGATTACGATTCAGATAACGTTCCGGCAACACTTCGTGGCGAACGGGAATCGTGTTCCACGAAAGAAAACGGTGTCCCCAATCGTCGCGTGTCGAACCAAACTGGCTCCGCCCGGCGATGGCCTCAAACTCACCCGTGCCGGGACGAAATCGAAAATCGTGGCCTCGAAGCGACACCGTCTTGCCGGCCGGCGCGTCGGGTCTTCCAACTTCTCCGTCACTGCGGCCGTTGGCGCCGTATACCCAGTTGTCCAGCCCCCACTGCAATCCGTTCACGCGCAACTGTTGGTTGCCCTGGCCGAAGCCAGTGAACAGAACGTAGCGTTCGTCGGCGCGACCATCGCCATCGGTATCCTTGAAAAATAGTATGTCCGGCGCGGCGGTGACGAGCACGCCGCCGTTCCACGGCAGGACGCCGTTGGGGAACGACAACTTATCGGCGAAAACCGTCGCCCGTTCGTAACGCCCATCTCTGTCGCGGTCTTCGAGCAGTTTAATGCGCCCCCCGGTCGAAGCGTTGGGATAATCCATCATCTCCGCGACAAACAACCGTCCATCGGCGTCCCAGGCAATGGCGACCGGACTGACGACATCAGGTTCCGCGGCGACCAGTTCCAAGGTCAACTGCTCATCAGCAAAACGAAATGACGCCAACTCCTGCGCTGGAGGAAGTGGGCCGGTTGACGGGCTGGCGGCGGCGAAAGTCGTCTTGGAAGTTGCACCGCCGGCCGCCGTCAAAACAAAGCAGACCACCACCAATAAGCGTGTGGGCATGATGGGCGACAGTTTCTTCATTTACGTGTTGCAACCCATCCTGTTCGTCCCGTCGCACAGGATGATGACGGCGAGCTTGCGTTGTTCGGTGTTGACCACGGCTACGACGGTTTTCCCTTCGCCGGATTCTTTATCCTTTTCCGCACACGCTCGTCCATGCGAATCAGCGGTGGCCAGGACGTCGTTATGCCAGACCTCGTCGGTGCGCAAAGCGCGGCTGAACGCAGTCATGAAGTTGGTGTGGCAGCGAACCGGCGAACCCGCAAAGGGTCTGAACCATAATCTTATCATCCTATCTTAATGGTACGTGATCGATCCCTGTCATTGGCCGCCTGCGAAGTGCGTCACACCGTCGGCACTTAAACAGATCATCGTGAATCGGGCCGGTAATCAGCATTGGAAGTGCATTCTGAAAGGCGGTCGAAAAAATACCCGGGGAAGAGCGTGATGGCCGGACTGCAAAATCCTCGCTCGAGCGGTTGGGGAAAAAGTAATGGCAGGAGCTGCGGTGCGCCAGGCGCGGCACATGGGCGCGGATGAAGGAACAGTTTGGACTCCGTTGGCTTAAAACTTCGGGCTTTCATTCGCCTGGCGAAATTTGTAGTTCCAAAGGGAGATGACCACACCACGCCTTCGCATGAGCCATGTGCGGAAGAGCTTTGGCCCCACTCCCGCGCTCAAGAACGTTTCTTTCGAGGTTGCGCCGGGTGAGGTTCACGCGCTCATCGGCGAGAACGGCGCCGGCAAAAGCACGTTGATGAAAATCCTCAGCGGCGCGTACCGTCCCGAGGCCGGACAAATCGAACTCGATGGCCAGCCCTTCGTTCCCGCCAATCCGCTCCATGCGCGACACAGCGGCATTGCGATGATTTACCAGGAACTGACCCTCGCGCCGCATTTGAGTGTGGAGGAAAATATTCTGCTCGGCGAAGAACCGGCGACGCTCGGTTGGCTGAATCGCCCGCGCCGCCGCAAACTGGCCCGCGCCGCGCTGGCTGAACTGCATCACGAGAACATTCCGTTGAACGCGCCGGTGAACAGCCGCACGATTGCCGAGCAGCAGGTCGTTGAAATCGCGCGGGCGCTCATCGGCGAGCCGAAATTACTGATCATGGACGAACCGACCAGCAGCCTCACGCAAGTGGACACCGAAAATCTTTTTGGGGTCGTTGACCGGTTGCGCCAACGCGGCGTGAGTGTCGTCTATATCAGTCATTTCCTGGAGGAATGTAAACGCGTTTGCCATCGTTACACCGTCCTGCGCGACGGCGAAAGCGTCGGCACCGGCGAAATGGGCACCGCCGGCTTGAACCACATCATTCGACTCATGGTGGGCCGGGACATCAACGACATCTACCCGCGCACACCGCACAGTTTGGGCCAGCCGGTTCTGGAATTTCGCGCTCTGGCCGGACAGATCAAACCCTGTTCAGTGAGTTTGACTTTGCGCGCCGGCGAGATCCTTGGCATTGCCGGACTCGTGGGCGCGGGACGCACGGAAACCGTGCGGGCCTGTTTTGGCTTGGACCGGGTTAAAAGCGGAACGGTTCTGGTGCAATCGAAGGAGCAAACCCATCGCACTCCCGCTCAACGACTGGCCAACGGAATGGGGCTGTTGAGTGAAAACCGCAAGGAGGAAGGATTGATGCTCAACCGAAGTCTGGCGGATAATCTGACCCTCACTCGTTATCAGCCGCTTTCGCACATGGGTTTCATCAATCGCCGCTCGCAGCGAAAAGCGGCCGGGGAGTGGATGCAGCGTCTGGACGTTCGCGCGCAAAGCCCGGCGCAGACGGTCGGCGAATTGTCCGGCGGCAACCAGCAGAAGATTGCCATCGGACGGCTGCTGCATCACGATGCAAAAATACTTTTACTGGATGAACCGACGCGCGGCATCGACGTCGGCAGCAAAGCGCAGGTCTATAAGCTGATGGGCGCCCTGGCCGCGCAGGGCAAAGCGATTATTTTTGTCAGTTCCTATTTGCCGGAGTTGTTGGGTATCTGCGACACCCTCGGCGTGATGTGCCGCGGCAGGTTGTCGGCCATTCGCCCCGTCGGCGAATGGACGGAACACGGCATCATCGCCGCCGCCATCGGCCAACCAGAAGCCGCGGACAAATGATTTATCCATGAGCAGCAATCCGCCGCAAAACCGTGTCCATCTGGTTGCGTTGTTGAACGCCGTTGGGCCGTTCTTCGGTTTGCTGCTGGTGCTTGGACTCTTTTCACTCAGCTCGGAGGTGCGTCCTTATCTTTTCACCGGTGGCAATTTGAAAATCATTTTGATCCAGACCGTGATTGTCGCCATTGGCGCGTTGGGGATGACGATGATTATTGTCAGCGGTGGAATCGACTTGAGCGTAGGCTCGGTCGTGGCGTTGACGAGTGTTCTGGGCGCGACCTTGCTCGTGAGGGGCTGTTCGCCGGCGGCGACCCTCATGCTGACCATTCTGGCCGGTGGTGTCGTCGGTCTGGTCAACGGTCTGGTCGTTGCCGGTTTTCGCATGATGCCATTCATCGTAACGCTCGGGATGATGGGTGTGGTGCGTGGCACGGCCAAATGGCTGGCGGGCAATCAAACCGTCAACAATCCGCCGGGCACGCCGATCAACGACCTCATGGCGCGGTTGCAACCGACGGAGTTATTTCCGTTGCCGCCCGGGGTGTGGATTGCCATCGGGCTGGCGATCATCATGTCCGTGGTCATGCGGCACACGATTTTTGGCCGGTACATTTTTGCCATCGGCTCGAATGAAGCGACGGCGCGTTTGTGCGGCATCCGCGTGCAAATGCACAAGGTGATCATCTACACGCTGGCGGGATTGTTCTTCGGCCTCGCGGGTCTGATGCAGCTTTCGCGTCTGACTCAAGGCGACCCAACCGTGGCGGTGGGGCTGGAACTGGACATCATCGCGGCGGTGGTCATCGGCGGCGCCAGTCTGAACGGCGGCACCGGCAGCATCCTTGGCTCAATGATTGGCGCATTGATCATGGCCGTGCTGCGGAATGGCTCGAACCAGATGGGCTGGCAGAATTTCACCCAGGAAATCATCATCGGCATTGTGATTATCCTCGCGGTGGGATTGGATAAACTGCGGCAGAGCCGGACAGCCCGGTGATTCCGGCAAACAGGGTTGGACTAAATCTTCCAGTCCTTTCGGTAGTGATGCTGGATGAACGGGTCGGCCTCGACGCAGTGGGTGGCGCGCAATTTCTTCGCGTCCCATTCCAATTTCCGGCCCACGCGGTAGGCCACGTTGCCAAGCAACGCCGCTTCCGTCAGCGCGCCTGAGTAATCGAAGTTGCAGGTCGTCGGCCCGCCGGTTTTGCAGGCCTCAACCCATTCCTTGTGATGGCCGATGGAATCGGGAATGAATGGCCGGGGCGGCAGGAAGCCGGCAAAATCCTTTTCCGGCAGAAGCTGATACCGGCTGTAGTCGGAAAGCAACATCCCCTTGCTCCCAATAAATAGAACTCCGCCGTTCCATTTGGCCGCAATCTCGGGCGAGAGCAACCCGGGCTTTTTGCCGCCGTGATACCAGGTGAGTTTCACGGGCGGCTGATCACCGCGCGAAGGATATTCGTAGCGGACAATCAGCCAGGGCGGCGTGGACTCCGGATGCACCGGCGGGCCATCCACCACTTCGACCGTGAGCGGATGATGCAGTTCCAGCGCCCAATGGGGCAGATCCATGAAATGACAGCCGAAATCGGCCAGCGCGCCGCCGCCAAACGCCCACCAGTTCCGCCACTTGAACGGCAGGTATTCAGGACTGTACGGGCGGTAATCCACCGGCCCCAGCCACAAATCATAATGGACATTGGCCGGTACCGGCGGCGTTTCTTTGGGCCGCTCCATGCCGCCGTAAGTGGCGGCCACCCAGACATGCACCTCGCGTACCGGGCCAATCGCGCCGCTCTGAACCAATTCCACCACGCGCCGGTAATTCGTGCCGGCGTGAATCTGCGTGCCGATTTGCGTGACCCGTTTGTACTTTCTGGCCGTCTCGGCCACGATCCTGGCCTCGGACACCGTGCGCGCCAGCGGTTTCTCACAGTAAACATGGCGTCCGCTTTTAAGGGCCGCGACGGCCGCCACCGCATGAGTGTGATCCGGCGTTCCAACGACGATGGCATCAAGACCCTTTTGATCCAGCAATCGGCGGAAGTCGTTATAGGTTTTCGCGCCGGGATATTTCTCCCTGGCCTTCGCCAGGAAAGTATCGTCGATGTCGCATAACGCGGCGACATTGACGCTATTGACCTCTCTCGCAACCTCTTCAAGGTCGGCCCCGGCCCGGTTGGCCACGCCGATGAAGCCGATGTTCAGTTTGTCGTTGGCTGAAATTTCTCTTCGGCTGGTCTGACAACCGAGCAGCACGGTGCCGGTCGCAGCCACCGCGGTTTGTTTGAGAAAATCCCGGCGCGTGAAAGTGGAGGCCATAACAATCCTGGTTTAGTGACGGGGCAGTTCGCGGATGTAAATGTTTTTAAAATAAAGATTGTTTCCGTGGTTTTGGAGTTCGATCTGGCCGGTTGGGAAAATCGGCCGGCTGCGGTCCCAGTAGTTTTCCAGCGTCACGTCATTGACCACCAGTTCGCCGTTGAGGAACACATGCACCTTCTCGCCCACCATCAGAATGCGGAAGTGATTCCAGTCTCCAATCCAGTGGTCGGCCCGCTTAAGAGGGTCGGAGGGATTCTTCTGCTTGTTCTGGTTGTTGTACAAGCCGCCGGAGCCGACTTCGCTCCCGCTTCTGGCATGAAACGGGTCCCAAATCTGCACTTGCGGACTGCCCCGCAAGTAAATTCCGCTGTCGCCGCCTTCCTTGATCTTCCAATCCACCAGCATTTCAAAATCGCCATAATCACTGGCCGTGCAGAGGCTGTCGCCTTTACCATCAAATTCCAGGACGCCGTTCACCGCCTTCCAGTGTTCCACCATCCGTTGATTGGCTGTGGTTTGGGCGGCAGCGCGTTCGGCAGGCGAAAGCTTTGCGCGTTTAACGGGACTGTCGTTGGGCGACGCCAGCAATCCTTTCCAACCGGACAGGTCTTTGCCGTTGAAGAGCGCGGTGAAACCTTCCGGCGGGACATTGTCCCGGGGAATCACGGGCAATTCCCGGATCCGAAGGTTGCGAAACTCAACGTAGTCATTGTGACCGAGGAAGCCGATGTGGCCGCGGTCGCGCAACAGGCCGGGATGTTTCCTCAAAACGGCCGCGTTGGTGACGTTATTCAGGCTGGCATCGACGATGACCTTGCCGTTCAGTGTGACTTTGATTTGCCGGCCCTGCGCCACAATTTCCTCCTGGTTCCACTCGCCGATTTTTCTGAGCGCTCCGCGTTTGGCCGGCACCACGCCGTAAATCGAGCCGTGGAATTGCCAGGGCTGGAGGTTGGCATATTGCGGGGCGGAATCCTCCAACACCTGGATTTCCATGCCCACGTAGGCCCCGTCCCCTTCCAACGGCGCGCGAATGCCGATGCCGTTGTTCGACCCTGGTTCCAACTTGAATTCAAAGCGGAGAACAAAGTCCGCGTATTCTTTTTCCGTGTATAAATTCCCGCCGCCGCCCCGGGCGCAGTAAATAACGCCGTCCTTGACGCCGTAGCCGTCACCATGTTTCCCGATTAGCGTCCAGCCCTTCAGGGTTTGGCCATCAAATAGACTGGTGAAGCCGGATTCGTTCTGGATCGTGACACACGCGGCCAGCAGGCCGGTTGCGGCCCCGACCAGCAAGCCCGTTTTAAGGGTGGACAAATTGAGCGAAAAGATTGACGGACGTTTGTTTGTTTTCATTGTGAGTGATGGTTGTCGGAAAGGAGATTTTGATATTCGCGCAAGACTGTCAAGCCGGCTCTTGCCCGGCGCCCGGCGGCGAGCGGAGCTTATTTCACACCTGCTTTGGCGGCAGTTTCGGGTCGATGCGCTTGCCGGCGTCGGCAGCCTCCCGGATCAGGGAATTATTATTCATAGCGGTTTTCAGCAATGCCGCTACTGCGTCGGTGCTGTGAGAGCCTACGCACATGAGGGCGAATTGTTCGCCCTACTGATCGTAGCGGTAGCAACCGCCGCAGTCCGCCAGGCTCAACGGCAAATCGCGATAACCGCGTTGAAGTTCAAAGCGAAACAGTTAAGCTTTTCAACAAAATGAAAGGTTTCTTCGGTAGTCTTTTTGGCAACGGGCAGAGGCCGCGAAATAACGAAGGACGCGCCAAGCCGGTGCAGCGCTCCGTGCCGGAGCGTAAGGAATCTGAACTCTTCAAGAAGGGCGACGTGATTGGTGGTAAATATGAAGTTTGCAGAAAATTGGGGAAAGGTGGGTTTGGCATTGTTTATCTCGTGCAAGACCGTGACACCCATAAAGTATTTGCTCTAAAAACATTCCGCGATGAATTCCTCACCAATCCTGCCGCTCGCGACGCGTTCAAGAAAGAAGCTCTTTTGTGGGTGAATCTAGGTAGTCATCCCTTCATTATCGCCGCGTGGTGGGTAGATGATGTAACTGGCCGGTTGTTTGTCGCGATGGAACACGTCGCCCCCAATGCCCAAGGCTGCGTAAGCTTGGCTGACCATCTCGCCCATGTCGGCGGAGGGCTTGATACGAACCAAGTGCTGAAGTGGGCAATCCAGTTCTGCTTTGGCATGGAACACGCCAGGATGCAAGGAGTCCAGTGCCACCGAGACATCAAACCAGACAACATCCTGATCACGCAGGATGGCACACTCAAGATCAGCGACTTTGGGTTGGCGGCAGCGGCGGAGGTGGCATTGCGCGGAGCAAGTGACCACACTGGTTCGGTGGTGACAGGTGGAGCAGACGGCAACTTTGGATTGAGCTTGATTCAAAGTAAGGGCAAACGGATATGTGGCACGCCGGGTTACATCGCACCGGAGGTGTATCGGTGTGAAGGGGCAGACATACGAAGTGACATTTATTGCTTCGGTTTGGTGTTGTGGCAGATGGCGGCGGGGAGTCCAATGCCGCCATTCATTGTTCGCTGGCGCGGTGACATGAATGTTTTCCTACACGAAATTTATGAGCAACAGATGTCAGGGCGCGTGCCAAAGACAAAGAACCACCTGGGTTCAGTCATCGAGCGTTGCTTGAGATCAAAACCTTCGGAACGCTACGAAAGCTTTGATGAGTTACGTGTAGCGTTGGAGCCAATGTGGGAGCGAAGAACGGGAAGAAAATTTGAAATTCCGCAGATTGGAGAGCAGACGGCAGGTTTCTGGAGCAACAAGGGCGCCTCGTTAGACACCCTCGGTCGGCACGAAGAGGCGATCAGCTGCTGCGACAAGGCGTTGGCGATTGACCCGCGATCTACGCAGGCTTTGATCAATAAGGGTAACGTGCTCAAAAAGTTTGGTCGGCACGAAGAGGCGATTGGGTGTTACGACCAAGCACTGGCGATTGATCCGCGATACACGATAGCGTGGTGGAACAATGGCAACGTGCTCAAAATACTTGGTCGGCACGAAGAAGCGATCAGCTGCTACGACAAGGCACTGGCGATTGACCCGCGATGCGTTGATGCTTATAACAGCAAGAGTGTAGCGCTCTATCACCTCGGTCGGCATGAAGAGGGGATCAGTTGCTGCGACAAAGTGCTGGCGATTGACCCGCGAGACGCGATGGCTTGGTTTGGCAAGGCAGGGTTTCAGGAATGCCTGAGTCATTGGCGCGAAGCGATGAACAGTTATCGGAAGTTCATTGAGTTAGCACCGCCACAGTATGCGCAACAGATCGAACTTGCTCGACAGCGAATTCAGCAATTGAGTCGGTCGGCGGCTGGCACTAACTGAATTATGGTCTGCGCTCTCGAATCGAAGCAAGAATGTCGGCGATCACTTCTCCCCTTGGCTTTGCGCCGATGTTTCCCTTACCATGCAAACGAACAGAAACATTTCCGGCTTCCATGTCTCGACCTCCAATTACCAGCATCGTGTGAACACGGGCCGTTTCGGCGTTGGCGATTTTCGCCTTCATCGGGTCGCTTCCATAATCGCCAACCACGCGGACTTCGTGGGCGCGAAGTTCGTTCACGATTTGCTTCGAGTAATTCACCAGCGCTTCGTCGTCGCCGATGGTGATGACGCGCACCTGATCCGGCGCGAGCCAGAGCGGGAAGTTGCCGGCGTAATGCTCGATGAGGAAGCCGATGAAGCGCTCGTGCGTGCCAAGCGGCGCGCGGTGGATGCACAGCGGGGTTTTGTTCGAGTTGTCCTTGTCGCGGTAGGTGAGGCCGAACCTGGCAGGCACGGCGAAGTCCACCTGGTTGGTGGCCAGCGTGAATTCGCGCCCGATGACGCTCCACACTTGCACGTCAATCTTCGGCCCGTAGAACGCCGCTTCGTTTGCCACTTCCACGTAAGGGATGCCCGAATTCTTAAGCGTGGCGCGGACCATGTCTTCGGTCTGCTTCCATAGTGCCGGTTCGTTGACGAACTTGGCCTTGTCGCCAGTCAGGCGCGACGGGTCGTGTGTGCTGAAGCGCATAACGTATTTCTCGAAGCCGAAAATCTTGAAATACTTCA
>PLJQ01000276.1 GCA_003140275.1 Limisphaerales bacterium | reverse complement strand
CGGTTGCCGACGGAAGCGGAGTGGGAGAAAACGGCGCGGGGCGGGTTGAGCGGGCAACGGTTTCCGTGGGGCAACACCATTTCCGAAAGCCAGGCCAACTACTACGGAAATACCAACAGCTATAGCTACGATTTGGGACCGAACGGCTACAACGCAACTTTCAACGACGGGGTGTATCCATACACGAGTCCGGTGGGATATTTTGCGGCGAACGGTTATGGACTTTACGACATGGCTGGCAATGTATGGGAGTGGTGTTGGGATTGGTATGGGACGCCGTATGCCGGAGGCATGGATCCACGCGGCCCTGCCGGGCCGTTGAGCGACCGTGTGTTGCGCGGCGGCTATTGGGTCAACTACGCCGACGTCGCGCGTTGCGCCAATCGCAACGACGGCGTCCCGGTCAACGCCGGCAGCAGCGTTGGGTTTCGTTGTGTGAGGGGGCTTTAGTTTTTGCTCTTTTACTTTTTGAATTCGGAAGCTACGCCGCCATTTCGGGCTTTATCGTTGCCCGTTGCTCGTAATCTTCCAGCGAGGGAATTTTCATCAATGCCCGTTTCGCATAGGCGCGATGAACCGCCTTGCTGTTGTGTCCCAAAGCCTCCGGCGCGAACCGTTCTGGATAACCAACCGTTTTGGCCCGTTCCGCCCAGGCGTAACGGTAGCTGTGCAACGTCACCCCGTTAATGCCAAGCTGCCGGCAACGCGATCTAAATTCCGCGGCCCGGTCGTTCGCCCGGACCCGTGACAGATACGGAAACAACACGCCTCCGGCGGGCAGGTCTTTGAACAGGTTCAATGCTTCCGCGCCCAAGTGGACAAGCACCGGCACGCCGGTCTTTTTGCGAACAAAACTTACGGTGCCATTCGTCCAATCCATGTCTTCACCTTTCAAGTTCGCAACGTCGCCCTGACTGCCGCCTAACTGCCAGCATAACTGGTAAAGGGCTTTCCGTTCGGGGTTCACCTCGGCGGCGATGATTCGCTGGTGTTCCTCAAGCGTGATGGCGCGTTTGTCTTTGAACTTCACGGCGGGCCATTGCCGTTTGGGAATCAACGGCCACGGCAGCCAGTTCATGTCCACGCAGAAATTGTGCAAGCGTCGGAGAAAAACATTCGTGGACACCGTGCCCGTTTGCAACACTTTCAGAAGCTGTTCCCCCGGCGTCTCAATGATGATCCTTGGCAGCCGCCGACAATACCACGGGTGACCATCACGCCCTCGTCAACGGCGAATCTTGAGGGACATACCAATGCCTACACCATCACCAATCTGCAGCAGGGGCAGACGTATCAAATCAACAGCAGTGACGATACAGACGATGATTACACGAATGATGTGACGGGAACATTGATCAACTCGGACAAACCCATTGCCGTATTTGCGGGTGCAAATCTTGCTTTAGTGCCCGATTTGAATTATGACTTTGGAAACCCACTAGTGCAGCAACAATTGCCCGTGGCCGACTGAGGCACACAGGCGCTGGCATTAGGGTTTGCCGGACGAACAGGCGGGGACACTTATCGCGTCCTCGCAGCCTACAGCAATACGGTGGTGCTCACAAACGGTGTGGTGGCAGGAACCAATCAGGCTGGTCAATTCCTTGACCTGATCATTGACGGGCCGGTGGAATTCCATGGCAGCCAGCCCATTCAGGTCGCACAATTCGCAAATGGTACGACCTTCGATGGCTTACCTGGAGACCCGTGCGAGATATTATTGCCGTCCACGGGTCACTATTTGGAAACGAATATCGTCGTTGGCCTGCCCGACGATGGTTACTACGGAGGCTTTTATGAGAACTACTTGAACATCATCGTGGCACAGTCGGCGATAACCAATACGTTGGTAAATGGCGCGCCGGTGGCTGCGACCAATTTTGTGGCGATAGGCAGCAGCGGTTACTATGGCGCGCAACTCACGGTCACGAACGGATTGTATACGGCAGTGTATACGGTGACCAGTTCCCAGCCGGTGGGTGTTCAAGTTTATGGGTTTGGGGACTACGATGCCTATGCCTATTTTGGCGGCGTAGTCAAATGACAATTCATGTGCTTAAATTAACCGGGCGCATCCTGACACTGCCCNNGGGCAGTGTCAGGATGCGCCCAAATTAACCAGTACCTATATGGAAAAAATCATCATTGTTTTTGCTATAGCACTGTTTGCTCCGCAAATCGCTCAAGCAGAAGGAACGATTTATTTGTCCAACCTGGGACAACCATCCACTGGTAGCCTCGCTGTAGGCAGCAATTCATGGCCGGCGGCGGGTTTCCGTGCCGGAAACAATCCCAGTGGATATACGCTTGATTCCATTCAATTGGGGATGACAGACGCCTCGGGCACTCCCAGCGGCTTCACGGTTATGCTTTATGGTGGTGCTGCCGTCGCACCTGTGCCCATAGACAGGCTCGTCACCCTGAACGGCTCTTTGAATCCAGTGATCGCCGGCACTTACACTTATATCGCGCCTGCAAACTTCACATTATCACCAAACGCGCATTATTTTATTGTCCTCACTGCCGGAACGGCGGTTGCCGATGGTGCTTATGGATGGAGCGTTGCAGGCGCCAGTTCCTATAATCCAAGTGATGGCTGGAGCAGCCAGGGTGGTGTTTGGACTTCGAGTAATGGTTCAGGTTCACTTCCAGATTGGGATTCAACTTCAGCTTTTCCTCAATTTGCCATTAACGCCACCGCCATTCCGGAACCGAGCGTGTTAGGCTTATCCGCTTTGGGCGGTTTGCTCCTCACATGGCCTCGTTGGAAAGCGCGTAAAGGTGTCCCCCATTAGCGTGAGCGGTCAAGCGCGAAAAAGCGATTCGGTTAGAAAGCCTTTTTATTAAAAGCTGTCTTGGTCTTTTTCCGGCGGTGCAGGCGGCGTTCAAGGCGCGATTCGTTCCTGTCGTTTCTTCTTTTGATTCGGATGCTTTCCTCCCACCCGGAAGGTGATCCGTTCAGTCACCCATCTGGTGCCAGCGTGCCAGGACGGATCCGGGTGATGAATCCATCTGCGGTCGGAAGGCTTTCGCCTGCCCGCCGCGCACGCCCTCCTCCCACTCACCCGGAAACCAGAAAGCGTTCAGTGCCCAACCGTGTTCATGCAGTAGTAAATGACTGGTGGCTCGCGTCGCTGCTCGGCAACGCGTCCAACGTCTCGTTGACTCACGGCTCGGTCGAATCAACATAAAATTGCCTTGTTGCCTTTCCCGCTCCGGGTTTTGGGCTGGGGGAGACCAGCCGTTGCCATTCAGTCCGCTGGGCTCGCTGGTCCAGACCCGTTCGCGGGTTCACGACCGATCTCCCCGAAATCGGTTTTCTTTGCCGGCCCGAAGACCCGCCCGGTATCATAGGGCACGCCTCCGTCTGCGACGTTGTCACGCGACTTGCTTTCGGGCCGTGCCTGGCGAGGGTAGGAGATTCGTGCGCCGCTCGCGCTTATGCCGCCAGTATTTGGAAATCTCCTTGGTCGCCTTGTGCAACCAGTCTTGGTCAGCCGCGAGCCATATCATCTCGACGGCCGCAAACCATTTCGGCGCATTGGGAGCCGGATCGCCCAGCGGCGTTAATTTACCCACGGCCATCAAAATCTGAATGTCATGCTCCGCGAAGCCGAGCAGTTTCGCCGTCGCCATGACATCAAGGCGTGCCGGTAAATCTTTGGCCGCCCAGGTTGCCAATGTCGCTTGTGTCCCATCGTCAGTCATAGTTCAGTCGTTTTCATTTGGGCACAATTCATCTTCAAGCAATCCCGCCCGCCCCCCGCGCTCCGCGCGGGGGGCTGGCAGCATTGCCGCAGCCTGG
>PLJQ01000370.1 GCA_003140275.1 Limisphaerales bacterium | reverse complement strand
ATCTTCGCCGTCTCCGCCATGAAGTGGACGCCACAAAAGACGATGACATCCGCACTGGTCTTGGCCGCCTGTTGCGAAAGGCCGAGGGAATCGCCCACGTAATCCGCCACATCCTGAATCTCCGGCACTTGATAATTATGGGCAAGAATTACCGCGTTGAGCTGTTTCTTGAGCGTGAATATTTCGCTCGCAAGGGGATCGAATCGCGCCTTCGGTATCGGTTTGCGGACTTCCAAGCGATCCAAGCCGCGCGGTTGGATTTCAGCTAGATCAATCATCAGAGAAAACTAACGCTCCCTCACATAAGCGTCAACGGACGATGTCGAGCGTTGTGCATTCGTTTGGGCTTGCTCCCCGGCTGTGTCCATTGGAAGCGAAGACAAACACTCGCCCTCTCCCTAACCTCCCCGAGGGAACAGTCCCCGGACGCTGGCTGGGTCGGCTTCTCGATTCTCTCGCCATCTCAGTCTGTTAATTTTGTTCCGGGGATGCGCCCGATGTGCCAAGAGCTGGACGACGATTTTCCCTCTCCCGGGAGAGAGGGCCTGGGTGAGGGCGAACGTGCCGTCGGGTTTTACTTTCGCAACCGCGCCAAAAACCCCGGATCTTTACCGGCCAGATCGGCAATACGTTGACGCGCCAAGAGTTCGCCGTACACCCGCACATCCCTGAGGAGCATCGCCAGACGCGTCTTGAATCCATCGCTCACCACTTTCCCGCCTTTCACGTCCTCTTCCTCAACAAAGGAAACGCCATAGGGCAGCGACCACGCGTAACATTGCCGTGCCACTGTGCGGAGTTGGTCGGTCACGGTAAGACCCTTTTCGTGCGAGGCAACAATCGTGGCGAAGAGTTTGCCGGCAAACTCGCGCCAGAAATGGTCGAGGAAATTTTTCATCGCGCTGCTAATGCTTCCGTGGTAATCGGGCGTGCCCAGCAGGATCACATCCGCGCGTTCCACCCGAGCTTGCAACGCCGCGTAGCGAGGCGTATCGTGAGCGGTGTCGGGATTGTAAAGCGCAAGCGGTTCTTTCTCAAGATCGAGCACGTCCACCGAACAGCCGTCATGCTGAAGCCGATTGGCAACCAGATTGATGACCGTTCGCGTCACCGAGTCGCGATGCAAACTGCCGATGACGGCGAGGACTTTCAATAGTTTGTCAGACATACGTGTAGATTACACGACACGCTTGCAGGAAGTCGAATTCGACGTGGCAACGCAAGAAGCAGAAACCAAACGTGAGCGCGCTGCCCGCCAAACGCTTTTCTTCATTCAAAGCGGTGCCCTTCCACATTTCCTACGTCAGCCATCCAATAGCGCGAGCGAGTCGGACGAGACCGTAGGCGATACCGCCGGTGGCCGGGATGGTAAACAACCAGGTCCACAGAATCCGTTCGACCAAAGGGTAGTTCAGAGCGCTGAAACGCCGCGCGCAGCCCACGCCCATGATGCTGGTGGTGATGCAGTGCGTCGTGCTGACGGGCATACCGAGAATGCCAGCCACAAAAAGGATGGTTGCGCCGGTGCATTCGGCGGCAAACCCGTGGATAGGTTTGATGCGCACCAATCGGTGACCGAGCGTGTGAATGATACGCCAGCCTCCGATATAAGTGCCCGCCGCCATCGTCAAGCCGCAAGCCCACTTGACCCAGGTGGCAATCTCGAACTTGGGCGTCTGCAAGAATTGCAGCCAGGCCGGCGCGTGTTCCCAATCCACCGACCTGCCCGCCGCGAAGAGTGCCAGCGCCATAATGCCCATCGTTTTCTGGCCGTCGGCAAACCCGTGTGCCCAACCCATGTAGGTGGCGCTAACCAATTGCGCTTTGCCGAAGATGCGGTTCACCCAGATGGGCCGCCAGTGGCGAGTGAGCCCGAAGAGAACCCCCATGATGATAAATCCTATGACAAACCCTGCGATGGGTGAGGTGATCATCGGGAGGATGACCTTGGGATAAACGCCCTCCATGACGATCCTTCCGGTCTTGGGATCGGTCTTCTGATACGACCAGAGAATGACCGCCAGGTTGTTTTTGGCCGACGCGAAAGCCGCACCCAAAAGGCCGCCGATGAGCGCGTGACTGGAGGAACTGGGGATGCCGAAATACCAGGTGACCAGATTCCAAATGATGCCGGCGATCATCGCGCAGAACACGGTGTAAACGGTGATAAAGTTCGGGTCCACCATGCCCGCGCCGACTGTCCTGGCCACGGCGGTACCGCCCAGGGCGCCAATGAAGTTCGCAACGGCCGCCAGAAGGACGGCCTGGCGCGGCGTCAGTACTTTCGTCGAAACGACGGTGGCGATGGCATTGGCCGCGTCGTGGAAACCGTTTGTGTAGGTGAATCCCAATACCGCCACGAGCACGATGATAAGGAGTAAAAGAGCTTCCATCGGCGGTCAGTAGTTCTTGAGAATGATATTAGAGATGACGTTGCCTGTGTCGCGGCAACGGTCCACAACTTTTTCCAGCAATTCGTAAAGGTCTTTGAGAATGATGACATTTATCGGGTCCGGGACGCCGCTGCACATGTTTTTCAACGACTCCAGGATCAGTTTGTCCGCTTCGCCTTCGACCTTTTGCAGGTTGTCATTCTGGCCTTTAATTTTTTTCAGGTGCGACTTGGCGCGCAATTCTCGTACCATCGTCAGCACAATCTGTGTGGCCTGTTCAAGCAGCGCCAGATGGTTGTCCCACGTCACCTCGCGCAGGCGGTCGGCAAAGATGATGTAGCGCTCGGCGAACTTCTCGGTGGTCTTGGGTATTTTATAGAGCGAGTTAGCTATGGACTCAATGTCCTCACGCTCGAGACCGGTAACGGAAGTCTTGCAGAGCAACTCGGAAATCTCGTTGGTGATTTGCTTACCCCTGCGCCGCGAGGTTGCGAACTCGTCGAGGGTGAGTTGGGCGCCCGGTTTGAGGATGTGTTGCAGGGCCTGCACACTCGCGCGGGATTCTTCAGCGGAAGCCTCCAGAAGGTCCAGGAACTGTTCATCTTTGCCAAAAAATTTTTGCAGGGAAAACATAGCGCCGCCAGTGTGTCACACAATCAAAAAAAATCGCACGAAAAAATTTAATGTGAACTCTTGATAAAAATTTCCCGTGAACCGGAGATCCGCTTGTAATTTCATAAACCCTTCGGCTCCGGCCCTGGTTGCCTAGGACGACTACCTGTCCGCGTATAACTAAA
>PLJQ01000093.1 GCA_003140275.1 Limisphaerales bacterium | reverse complement strand
CGCCGGCGCGCAGCGCGGCGGCGTTGCCCATGTAGTATTCGATGAGCGCGCGCACTTGGGCTTTGCCTTCGGGTGAGTAGAGCGCTTCGGCGGCGCGTTGCACGATGTAGGAAACGCCGTTGAACTTGGTCGTCATGCGCCGTGACCATAAAGGATGCAGCGGATGCCGTTCGCCGCTTTTGGTGACCGCCCGCAAAGGCTTGGGTACGACCGTGAACGCACAGCGCGTACCGGTAAACCCTCCGTTCTTCGAGAAGCTGCGGAACTCAATGGCGCACTCGCGCGCACCGGGGATTTCATAGATCGAATGTGGCAGCGCCGGGTCGCTGATGTAAGCCTCATAGGCCGCGTCGAACAGAATGATTGCCTGGTGTTCGAGGGCGTACTTAACCCACGCCTCAAGCTGCGGGCGCGTGGCCGCCGCACCGGTTGGGTTGTTGGGCGAGCAGAGATAGATCACGTCCACGTGACGTTTCGGCGGCTCGGGAATGAAACCGTTGCCCGGACGACACGGCAGATAAACGAGCCGGGCGTAACTCCCCGCTTCGTTCGCCTCGCCCGTGTGACCGGCCATCACGTTCGTGTCCACATAAACGGGATACACCGGGTCGCTGATGGCGATTTTGTTCTTGCTGCCGAGAATGTCGAGGATGCTGCCGCAATCGCATTTTGAGCCGTCGCTGACAAAAATTTCATCGTCCGCCACGTCAAGCCCGCGATCGCGGAAATCATTCTTCGCAATGGCGGCGCGCAACCACTCGTAGCCCTGCTCCGGGCCGTAGCCCTTGAACGTCTCGCGCGCGGCCATTTCGTCCACGGCCTTGTGCAGCGCGGCGATGACGGCTGGCGGCAACGGTTCGGTTACGTCGCCGATACCGCACCGGATGAGGCGCTTCGCCGCCTCAGGATTGGCTTCGCAAAAAGCCTTCACGCGCCGGCCGATTTCGGGGAAGAGGTAGCCGGCTTTCAGTTTCAAATAGTTGTCGTTAAGCAATGCCATGACCGGAACGGACGCTAACGCAATGGGCTGGTCGAAGCAACAATTCGTGGCGGCGCTCTGCCGAGACGCCGCCACGCAATCAGAGGGCATCCAGTCGAACAGTTCAACTATCTTTCGGTCGAAATCCAGGCGGCAAGTTGGAGGCGGGTGGAGCGGCGCTGGCCGATGGCGTTTTGGCCGGCACCTGGGCGAGTTTTCCCCCAGTTGGCGGCTTCCCAAAGTCAGGATCAATTTTTGACAGGCGCTCGCGAGCTTTTACGGCCGCAGTGGTTTCGCCGTATTCCGTTGCGATGCGGCGGAGCAAGGCGACGGTCTTCTCCGGTTGACGCATTTTGGAGTAAAGATTGCAAAGGCGGATGGCCGACCAACCCCAGCGATCCGGGGGCAGTTTCAATTTAAGGACCTCCTCATACTCCAATGTGGCGGCAAGGTGATTATTCAGATCCTTGTCGTAAATCTCCGCGATCCGTACCGCAGCATTCGTGTCGCGCGGGTTTTTCTGGCAATACTCCCGCAGCAGCCGGATGGCTTCAAGCGGTTCGCCATCCGCACGCACCTGTTCGGCGTTAAGATATTCCGGATCGTGGGTTTCCTTTTCCTCCTCCTGGTCGGTCAGCAAAAGCTCTTCGGCGCTGTCGCCCAAGAAGTTTACGATGTCGTACGCGCCGATGAGCCCGAGGACAATCACCACGCAAAAAAACGCGACGCCGTAGCCCGCCGTGTGCGCATGGAAGAAGCCCGCCGCAAACAAAATGGCGCAAAGGATCAAGACCGCATAAAGAATTATTCTTGCCCGTGCGTTCATCACTGGTTGCGATCACCTTAACGGGCTAAACCCGGGTAAAAAAGGATTTTCAGCGCGCCTCATATTAAAAAGCCGGCCACCGTGGCAGTCAAATAACTTGCCAGCAATCCGCCGACCATTGCCCGCAACCCCAGTCTGGCCAGATCGTTTCGACGGCCCGGCGCGAGCGAGCCGATGCCGCCGATCTGGATGGCGATGCTCGCGAAGTTCGCGAAGCCGCACAATGCATTCGTCGCGAGAGGTTGACGAGTTTCAATGCCATGGACAGACGTTATCTGAACCAAGGGTCAGGAGTCGAGCGCCCAATCAATGAGTAGCAGCCGAAGTGATGAGGCTTTGACTCAATTCGGCATGGAGAAGGAGAATGGGAGAAAAGGGGCAGAGGACCTTTCGAGTTCGTTGCCTTCCCCTCTGCCCCCTGCGAAATGGGTTTGAGCCTGCTTACGTCGGCGGCTTCAAAGGGACAGGCTTTTTCCAAATCGGCACCTTGCGTTTCATTTCGTCCACCAGCCATTGGCAGGCGGTGAACGCTTCATCCCGATGCGGCGCAACGAGTTCCACCCACAGCGACGGCTCGTTGACCTTCACCACGCCAATGCGATGAACGAGCCGCACGGATTCAATTGGCCAACGTTTTTCAATTTGTTGGAAGATGAGTTCAAACTGGTGTTCGACCATACGCTGAAAAGCCTCGTAATCGATGGCGGAAATCGCTGCGTTCCCTTCCGTCCCGCGCACCACGCCGACAAAATAAATCGCCGCACCCATGCCCGGCGACATTGCACGCTGCGTCAACAGAGATGCTTCATCAATTGGCGACATCGTGATGGTGAGTTGGCGGTTCAAGGCGTCGTGAGGCGTGAGGCGTGAGGCTTGAATCCGTGAACGGCGATTCCTGGGCAAAACGTAAATCGTAAATCGTAAATCATAAATCCCTCATCCCCCTTGGACCGGCGGGAACAGCGAGACTTCATCCCCGTCTTTCAAAGCATAACTGCGATCCTGGTACTCGACGCCGACCGCAATCAATGTGGACCTTTGCATCGCAGCCAATTTCGGGAAACGAATCATCAATTGTTTGAAAAGGTCGTCGATGGTGCTGCCATCCGCCAGCGTTTCCGTGATTTGAGCGCAGCCGGTCAGGTCTTTGAAGTAGGAATAAAACTGGATTCTGAGTTTCAAGTTGGTTACCGCTCAGAACAATTTCACAAAGACCTGCGTGTCGCGCAAGCGGCCGCGGTTATCGCGGGCGTCCTGACACAAAGCCGCCTCCAATATGAATCCCGCGCGTCTTGCCACCGCTGCACTGCGTGCATTGCGCGGGTCGATCCTGATTTCCAGCCGACGCACGCACAGATGACGCCGTGCAAACCGCGTCAGCGCTTTGGCGGCTTCCGTGGCGTAGCCGTGCCCGATGAATTTCGTCCGCAGCCAATAGCCAATTTCGAACTTTGGGACAGACCAATCTCCGCGCACCAGACCTGCCGCACCCACCAGTACGTCGCCATTTCGCAGACGCAATAAAAACGGGAATTCCTGACGCGCGGCAATATCCCTCGCCGCCTTCCTGCAAAACGATTCGGTCTCCTCCATTGTTGGCCGCTGTTTCGCCCAAGGCATCCATCGGTGCAGGTCACGAAACGACTCGCGAACAGCCTGACTGACTTCCTGGCCATCACCTCGACGCGGTGCAACGAGCACGAGACGCTCGGTTTGGAAGCGCTGCGGGATCGGATGAGTCGGACGGCGCACGGCGAGTTTATCTCTGATGCGATTGATACAACTCCGGTTTCAACACACCCACGAACGGCAAGTTCCGGTAGCGCTCGGCGAAATCCAATCCGTAGCCCACCACAAACAAATCCGGGATTTCAAACCCGACGTAGTCGGCTTTCACATCCTCAACCCGCCGGGTTGCCTTGTTGAGCAGCACGCAGGTTTTGATCCGGCGCGGCTTGAGCGCGCGGAGTTTGGCCAGTACGCGATAAAGCGTTTTGCCGGTGTCCAGAATGTCATCAACCAGCAGCACGTCGCGCCCCCGAACATCCAGCCGCAATTCCTTGGTGAAAATGAGTTCGCCGGATTCGGTGCCCAACCCGTAACTGGAAACGCCGATAAAATCCAGTCGTAACGGGAGCGACAGATGCCGGATCAAATCCGCCAGAAACATGACGGTGCCGTTGAGCAGAGAAACCACGACCAGTTCGCGCTTGGAGAAATTGCGCTCGATTTGCACCGACAACTCGCGCACGCGCCTGGCAAGTTGCGTGTCGGTGATCAGGATGCGTTCGACTTCCTTGCGCCAGCGGACAGGCACGCGGCTGGAATTCTTGAGGTTTGTCGTCACGCGGCCTAAATATGTTTTGAATCGTGTTCGTCCTTCACCGCGTAGCCCGTTTCCTGCCGTTTGAAATTCACTTCGTTCTTTTTAACGTAGGCGTTGAAGACATCGTCCGCGCTCATGCCGAGCACCTGGGCCAGGCTGATGAGGAAATGGTAAAGATCAACCACTTCCACGCGCGCGTTCTGCTCGTCGAACTTCTGGTATTTGGCCCACCATTTCCAAGGCACGCTGTCGGTCAACTCAGCGATTTCCTGGGTCATCGCCCGGCAGTAGTTCAAGACCCATTTGGTTTTGTCCGCCTCGTCCATGGCGTCGGTTTTCACGCCGATGCGTTCATTAAGGGCTTTCTGCATGCGGAACAATTCGCGGAGTTGATCGGGCTTTTCCATGCGCCAAGGAATAGCAGTTCGATCTTCAAACTTCAAAGTTCAAAGTTGACCGCGCTTCGCGCGAAATACTGCTGGTGAGCCGCAGGGACGTTCCTTGTCCGCCCCATCAACTTTGCACTTTGCACTTTACGCCGCTCAACGTATAAACGCCGCATGTTGCCCATGTTGTTGTCGAACGGCGGGCCGATGCTTTGGGTGATCCTGCTCACCAGCGCGGTGGCCTTGGTGGTCTTTGTGGAGCGCGTGCTTCATTATCACCGCGCGCAAATCAATTCCACCGAGTTTCTCAACGGCGTGCGCAACGTCTTGAAGCGGGACAATGTCGTGGAGGCGTTGTCGATTTGCGACGCCACGCCCGGCCCGGTGGCACGGTTGGTGAAGACCGCGATTTTGAATCGCGATCATGGCCGGGAACGGGTGCGGGAATCGCTGGACGACGCGGGGCTGTCCGAAGTACCGCGACTGGAGGAGAAGTTGAATTTGCTGGCGACGATTGCCCAGATTGCCCCGCTACTGGGTTTGCTGGGAACGGTACTGGGGTTCATAGATATTTTCAGCAAGATGCAAGCTGCCGGTTTGCATGCCAACGTGGGGCAGCTCTCGGCGGGCATCTGGCAGGCGTTGATTTGCACAGCGGCCGGTCTGGCAGTGGCAATTCCAAGCTACGCGGGTTACAATTACCTCGTTAGCCGCGTCAATGACATCGTGCTCGACATGGAAAAAGCGGCAACGGAAATCGTGAACATCGTGGACGAGCCGTTGAACCAAAAAACACCGTGAAATTTACTCGCAACGCCAAAATCTTCCGCGGCCAACTCGACGCTGCACCGTTCGCGGGCGTTTGCTTTCTCTTCGTGATTTTCCTGCTGCTCGCAACGCTGGTTTACACTCCAGGGGTGACGATTCACTTGCCGGAAGCAACTAACCTGCCCGGCACTGACCGTCCCACGCTCGCGGTGGCTGTGGGTGCGAGCGGTCAGTTTTACTTTGAAAATCAGTTGATTCAGGAAGCGCAACTGAAATCTCGCCTGAAGGCCGCCGTGCAAGATTCCACTGAACCGTTGACCCTTGTGGTGCAGGCCGATATCGCTGTGACAAATGGAACCCAGTCCCGCCTGCTTATGCTGGCGCGCGAAGTGGGCATCAAAGAGGTAGTGCTGGCGACGCGACCCCGCGCCTTTGTTTCGCCGCCCGGTGGCGCAGCCCAACCATGATGGCCGCGTCGGTCGAACGTGAGAGGTGGCCGCGCGCCCGTTGGTGGCTCGCCATTAGTGTTGTTTTGGTTTTTCAGGTTGGCCTGGTGTTTTGGCTGAGTGACCGTTCTCCGATGGTTCCTTGGCAGGCTGCCAGCTCGCCGGCAATTTTCCTCGCGGAAGATTTTCCTGCAAAGTGGCCAACCTTGCCCGATCCGTTGCTGTTTTCACCAGCCAACCCACACGGTTTTTCCGGACCTCTTTGGCTAAAGACACCCAAGCTGGAATATCCTTTGTCCGATTGGACGGTGCCGCCAAGTTTATTGGCGATACAAGTTCAAAATCTCGGCAACGCCTTCCGCAGGTTCGTTCAAACCAATACCACGCCCACCTTCGCAATCGCCGACAACCCCACGCCAAATGTGGCATCACCCGAACTTTTCCTTTCCGACGTACCTGTGGCGACGCAATCGACATTGCGGATCGAAGGCGAACTGACGCAACGTCCGCTGGTAGCTCCGCTCACTTTGCCGGGTTGCACGAACACGGATATTCTGTCGCCAACGGTGGTGCAGGTGGCAGTGGACCGCGACGGGAACACCGTGTCAGTAAGTTTGCTTTCGACGAGCGGCCTGAAAGACGCCGACAAACAGGCTTTGGAATTGGCCAAAGCGGCCCGGTATCAGTCCATTCGCGGGAGTGGGACGGGGCAGTTACCGGTTGCCACCCTTAACTGGGGCAAGTTGATTTTTAGCTGGCACACCGAACCGTTGCCCGTGACCAATCCGGCAACGCCAAAGCCTTGACCGTTGTTGCCCATGTAACGATGCAACGATCCAACAGCTTATCAATTTAACCATGTCCATCGAATCGCTCATTTTAGGTTATGTGGTTTCTTTGCTTGCGGCGTTTTCCGGCATCGCCATATATTCCGAGCAACGTCGCAAGCGATTCGAACCGACTCCGAGTGCAGACCGCATTTTCCGTTGTGACAAATGCGGCTTCGTTTATACCGACGACGCGGATGTGGATCGCTCACGTTGTTTGCAGTGCGGAACACTGAACGAACCGATCAAGTTTTGATCGGACTATCGGCGCGATGGCGTAATGTGGGGATGCGGTTTGCCAAAACCCCGGCACTCCATTAGTCCATTATTGGCGAAGTGGTTCGAAGAAAATTTAATCATCCAGCAAAGCAAATCATTTATGGGAATGTGGATAGGTCGTAACCGAAAAGCCCGCGTCACTTATGGGTTTGACGAAATTGCGCTCGTGCCGGGTGAAGTGACCATCAATCCAAACGAGGTGGACACCAGCTTTCAAATCCCGCGCAAGGACGGCGACGCGATCACGCTCAAAATCCCCATCATCGCCAGCGCCATGGACGGCGTAACCGATGTGAAATTTTGTGTGGAGATGGGCAAACTCGGCGGCTTGGGCGTCATCAACCTTGAAGGCGTGCAGACCCGTTACGAGAACCCTGCGGAAGTGCTGGAGAAAGTTGTTAAGGCGGACAAAGACGAAGTCACGACCCTCATCCAAAAACTTTACCTGGAGCCGATCAAGGAGAACCTTATTACCAAACGCATCCAGGAATTGAAAAAGGCCGGCGTGCTCGCCGCCGTCAGTTCCATTCCCCAAAAGGCCGGGCGGTTTGGCGCGATTGCGCAAGAGGCCGGCGCGGATGTTTTTGTAGTGCAATCCACCGTCTCGACTGTGCGCCATATTTCCACGGAGTATCAATCGCTCGAACTTGCGGCGTTCATCCAAAGCATGAACATCCCCGTCTTGATCGGCAATGCCGTCACCTACAGCGTGACTTTGGAACTGATGGGGTGCGGGGTGGCCGGCGTGCTAATCGGTGTGGGGCCGGGCGCGGCCTGCACCAGTCGCGGCGTGCTCGGACTCGGGGTGCCCCAAGTGACGGCGACGGTGGATTGCGCCGCTGCCCGCGACATGCACCACAAGAAAACCGGCCGATACATTCCCATCATCACCGATGGCGGCATGAGCAAAGGCGGCGACGTATGCAAGGCGCTGGCCTGCGGTTCGGACGCCGTCATGGTCGGCAGCGCCTTCGCGCGCGCGAAGGAAGCGCCGGGGCAGGGCAACCATTGGGGCATGGCCACGCCCCACGCAAATCTGCCGCGCGGCACGCGCATCAAAGTCGGTGTCACCGGCTCGCTCAAACAAATCCTGTTTGGCCCCGCCACGGTCGATGACGGTTCACAAAATCTGGTCGGCGCCATCACCACCTGCATGGGNNAAGACCGAAGGCAAACTGTTTCAAACCGTGCAAAGTGTGGGCATGGGAACACGGTAAAGTTTCAAATCGTCGAAAAAATAATTACTATGAAAATGACAATCAATCATTCCAGTATTAACGGCAAACTATTTTTGCTGGCGCTCTGTTTAGTTGTCCCTTCATTGGCCCAAGCGCATCCGTTGCCCGGCCAATCCAGCAGCTTGCTGGGCGGCCTGGCTCACCCGTTGAGCGGCTTGGACCACATCCTGGCGATGGTCGCAGTCGGACTGTGGGCGGCGCAACTGGGCGGTCGCTCGGTTTGGCTGGTACCGGCGGCTTTTGTGGGCTTCATGAGTATAGGCGGCGGCCTGGCGATAAGCGGTTTCTCATTGCCATTGGTGGAAACGGGAATTGCCGTTTCAGTTCTGGTGTTTGGAATTCTGATTGCAACTACCGTGCGGCTGCCGCTCGCGGCGAGCATGGCCCTGGTCGGACTGTTTGCCATTTTTCACGGCCACACACATGGAACGGAGATGCAGGTCGGAGTATCAGGCCTTTCCTACGAACTGGGCTTTGTACTGGCAACCGCTGGCTTGCATGCGTGCGGCATCGGTATCGGCCGGCTGGCGCAGCGGCAATCAAAAACTCCGCTGCTTCGCTTCGCGGGCGCTTCCATCGCGCTGGTTGGTTTGCTTCTGTGCCTGGCATAATCCGGGAGCGGCGAAACTCGCACTCATCTTTAATCCGGGTAACCCTGCGGATGAGCTTTGTGCCATTGCCAGGCGGTGGCAACGATGTCTTCGAGCTTTGAAAATTTCGGTTTCCAGCCAAGTTCACAGATGGCTTTTTCGGCTGAGGCGACAAGTCGGGGCGGATCACCGGGACGACGCGGTTTCTCAATGGCTTTGATAGGCGAGCCGGTGATTTTTTCGCAGCACTGGATTACCTGCCGCACGGAATAACCATCGCCATTGCCAAGATTGTAAAAACCCTGTCTGCCGGACGCGAGTGCCCGGACGTGTGCCTGGGCAAGATCGATGATGTGAATGTAATCGCGGATGCAGGTGCCGTCAGGCGTCGGATAATCAGTGCCGTAGATTTCACAGTGGGACGAGTGGCCGAGCACGACATTAAGTACGTTGGGGATCAGGTGCGACTCAACGCGATGATGTTCGCCAAAGTTTTTGCTGGCACCCGCCGCGTTGAAATAACGAAACGCCACAAATTCCAAACCGTGGAGGGTGTGATACCACTGCAACATTTTCTCGAACATTAATTTTGATTCGCCGTACGGATTCGTCGGGCGCTGGGGCAAGTCTTCGGTCATCGGCACGCGTTCCGGAGCGCCATAGGTGGCGCAGGTGGAACTGAAGACAATTTTCTTCACACCGCCCTCGACTGCCGCGTCGAGAACTTTCAATCCATTAGTGACATTGTTGCGAAAATATTTGCCGGGATTCGTCATCGATTCGCCGACCAATGCGCTGCCGGCCAGGTGAATGATGGCTTCGGGCGCGGCTTGTTGGACGGCGGAAGGGGTATCGTTTTCAAGCTCCGGTCGTGCGAGGATGAATCGCGCGCGGGAATCCACCGCGGAACGGTGTCCCTCCGTCAAATTATCATAAACCGTCACGTCATGACCGGCGTTGAGCAATTCCTCCACAAAAATCGAACCGATGTAGCCTGCGCCGCCCGTAACAAAAACGTTCATGGGGCGAATATGAAGTTCAAGGCTCAAAGTTCAAAGTTCAAAGTTGCCGCTGTTTATGAATATTCCCGAAGCTTCGGTTTTGCGGCGATGCGAACTCCCTCCCTGACGACAACGATGTCGGTGGCGTAGCAGGAGTCCCGTTCAAGACAAAATGGGAAACGGACGCCGCCTTGGGCTGCTTCGAGAAGACTGACAGGCGTAAGCAAAGCCAGCAGAAATCTGCGCAGCTTCATAGGATGGAGTTTGCCACCTACCCACCTCGTTTTCGAGCGAGTTCTACCCGCAGCTTCTCCAACGGCAGCGTGTTGATCACGTCGCTTTTTTCCAGCCAGCCTTTGCGGGCAATGCCGACGCCGAGGCGCAGGAACCTCGCCTGTTCGTTGCGGTGCGCATCCGGATTGATGACGCACTTCACGCCTTTGGACTTCGCGTAGGGCCAAAGCCGCCAATCGAGGTCGAAGCGATACGGGTTGCAGTTCAGTTCGATCCAGGTGCCGGTCGCGACGCAGGCGTCAATCACCGCCTCCTGATTCACCGGATACGGTTCGCGCTCCAGCAACAGCCGGCCCGTCAGATGTCCGAGCGTATGAACGAACTTGTTCTTTGCGGCGCGAATGAGCCGCTTCGTATTCTCGGCTTCAGTATTCGCCGGGACGTGCAGGCTCGCGACAACCACGTCCAACGCCGCGAGCAGGTCGTCATCGAAATCGAGCCGGTCCTTGAGAATGTCCACTTCGCAACCGGTAAGCAGCCGGAAATCACTGCCGCGATCGGCAAGCTGGTCATTGACCTGTTTGATTTCCTTGAGCTGCTCGCGCACGCGTTTCTCGTCGAGGCCGTTCGCCTGATACGACGATTTCGAATGGTCGGTGATGGCCCAGTATGCGAGGCCGAGATTTTCCATGTACTTCGCGATTTCGTCGATCCGATTGTGGCCGTCGCTCCAGGTCGAATGATTGTGCAGCGCACCGCGCAGGTCGGTCCACTCGATGAGTTTTGGGAGTCTGTTTTTTTCTGCCGGGGCAAATTCGCCGTGGTCTTCGCGCATTTCCGGCTCGATGTAAGCCAGGTCCAACTTCGCAAATATCTCCGCCTCGTCATTGCACGGCACGAGCAGTTTCGGGTCGCGCGTTTCTTCCTTCGACTTGAACAGGCCGTATTCGTTGAGCCGCAACCCGCGCGCGATGGCCCGCTGGCGCATGACGATGTTGTGTTCCTTGTTTCCGGTGAAATACATCAGCGCGAATGGAAACTCCCTGTCGCTCACCACGCGCAAGTCCGATTGGATGCCGCCCTCCAGAATCACGCTCGCCTTCGTGTCTCCCTTGGCCATGACCTTGATGATGCCAGGCTGCTGCGTGAAAGATTCGATGACCGCCGCCGGTTTCTTCGACGACGCCAACAAGTCAATATCGCCAATCACTTCCTTGGAGCGCCGTAAACTGCCCGCCGCACTGCGCCGGATCACGTCGGGATGCGAGCGCAAGCTTTCCAGCAACGGCTCGGCGACGCGCAACGCGTCGGCGAGCAAATGTTTCTCCGCATACATCCGCCGCCGGGCGATGCCTTCGAGCAGATTGATCTGGGTTTTTTCTCCAAAGCCGTCGAGTGCGGCCACCTGGCCCGATTTGCACGCGGCTTCGAGTTTCTCGACCGAGTCCACGCCGAGCTTTTTGTTCAGCGCCTGGATTTTCTTCGGTCCCAGGCTGGGGATGTTCAACATCTCGACCAGGCCGGGCGGAATGGAAGCCTTGAGGTCCTCATAGTAGGCAAGTTTGCCGGTGGTGACCAGTTCGGTGATTTTCTGTTCGAGGGCTTCGCCGATGCCTTTGATTTCGCCGAGCCGTTTCTCGGCGACGAGTTTGTCCAGCGGTTCGCCGAAGCTTTCGAGCGTGCGTGCGGCGTTGGCGTAGGCGCGGGTCTTGAAGGGGTTTTCACCTTTCAATTCCAACAGCGTGCCGATCTCCGACAAAATCTCCGCGACCTTTTCCTTATCCATGGCGGGAATATGATGTTCCGGATTCAAAGTTCAAAGTTCAAAGTTGTTGGAACGCCGTGTGGGTGTGCATCTTGACAGTACCCCC
>PLJQ01000396.1 GCA_003140275.1 Limisphaerales bacterium | reverse complement strand
CTCCAGCTTCTTTTCACCACCTCAAGGCGCGATCTTGTCGCTTACCCATTGGCGTGCCTGGTTGAAGCCGTCCTTCAACTCAGCGTAGCCCTTCTTGAAGCCGGCTTTAACGTCGTCCCAAGTGGACTCCGTGGCGTTCCTGGCCTCGTCCAGCTTCTTGTTCAGTTTGGCCGCTTGTTCACGCAGTGCCTGGAGTTTGGGCTTGGCTTCCGCCTTGGCCGCGTCGCTGGATTTCTCGATTTTGGCGGCGAGCTGATCCAAATCCCGATTGAGATCGGCCAACTGCTTCTCCATGGTTGCGACGAACTCAGCCTTCTGTGCAAAGGCGTAGTCTTTCATCGCTTGCGCTGCTTCTTTCGTCTCGGTTTTCACCTTGTCGAACTGCTGCGCGGCGGCTTCGCGATTCTCGGCCGCAGTTTTTTCCACTGAAGGTTTGCAGCCGACCGCGACAACGGCGACTGACAGGAATGTGATGAGTAGCTTCTTGTGTTTCATAATTTTGAGCTCGGTTGATTGTAAGTATCAGGCGCTGGCACGATGAGATTCTTCAGGTGTGCTGGCCACCCTGAGGATCGAGTTTCTCCCCCCGAACGGGTTGGGCACGGTCTCTTTGGCCAGCGGGTCGGGCATCCATNNGGATGCATGGGCTTGGCATCGGGTCGCCAGTCATCGAAAGTCCCGGCGATACAAACGCTGCGGGCCGTCGGATGACTGAATTCAAAGCGAACCGGCACCAGTTCAGGACCGGGGCTTTTTGCGTTGTCGTGGTTTTTGTTGTGTTTCATAGGTTTGATCTTGGTTGATCTTGCTGGCACCGCTTGAGCCAATTTGTTTTGAGTTTCCTGGTTGTCTTGATTCTTTCTCTTCCAAAGTTCTCAACTATTCTTCGAGCCGCGCAATGTCCCCGCCAGCCCAATGGCGGCGGCGATAAAGGAACGGTTGGAGGTTGCGCTCCGAACGCCTCATTTCGACTGGTTGACGCGCCGAAGGATGGAAAACGACCGAAATCGATTTCAGTTTCAACGGGTGCTTCCGTAAGGATGCCGGGTGGTGTCGGGTTTGCATGGGATAGTTTAAAATATTTCCATGGCGGCTGCTTCAGGCATTAGCCAGTTGCGCACGATATTCGGTCGGTGACTGCCCCACAATTTTCTTGAACATGCGGTTGAAATGCGTCAGTGACTGGAAACCGACCTCGTAAGCGATCTCGCTGATGCGCAGATTTAGATTGAGCAGCAGGTTCTTCGCTTTCTCAGCCCGTGTCCGGGCGACATATTGGTTAAAGTTTATCCCCGTCGCCTTCTTGAACAATTTACAGAAGTAGAATGTGCTGGTATGAACCGCTGCCGCAAGCCGCTCAAGGGAGAGTTCTTCGATAAAATGCTCCTGAATGTATTGCTTTGCCCGGGTGATGACCGGTGGTTCGGCATTTGCCTGCTGCATCATGATTTGGTTGCTCTTCATCGAGAGATGTTCGGCGAAGATGGAAAGGAGATGGGTCGTCGAATCAAGCTTCTTTTGTGAAACCACCGCGGTCTTGAAGTAAGCGTCCTTGAGCGCGACATCGTCCCCGTCCACACCATTCTGTTTAAGCTTGGTGGCGACGCGGTTGAATTGCGCGGCGGTGGGCTTCTGGCGCATCACCTGCTCGACGTAAGCGTCATCATTGTATGCGGAGAGAATGACCACCTTGGTATCGGGAAAATCTCTGCGAATTTGCCGGGTGGCCTCCAACCCGTTGAGCCGCGGCATCGCGATGTCCATCAGGACCACGTCGGGCCGAAGTTTCTTTACAATGGCGACGGCCTGGCGGCCGGTTTCCACCTCGCCAACCACTTCAATATCGCGTTCGTATTCCAACAATGACCGAAAACCTTCCCGGACAATTTGATGATCTTCCGCCAGCAGGACTGTAGTTCGTTTCATAGTCATTAAAGTTTGGTGTCAGCGAATCCCATCAGCGAGTTTTCCACGCGCCCCACAGCGCGGACGGCGGCGAGCGGAATCTGCGCCTGGATGGTGGTGCCTTTGCCCGGGACGGATTCGATGGTGACCTTGCCGTTGACCATCTCCAGCCGTTCATTCATGCCGAGCAGCCCCAATCGTTTGTTCTTTTTGGCGTGCAACACGCGTTCCACCGGAAAGCCTTTGCCGTTGTCGGTTATTCTCATGCAAATGGCGCCATCCAGTTTCTGAATCGTCACTTCCGCCCGGCTGGTGTGCGCATGGCGGGCGATATTGGAGAGCGCCTCCTGGGCGACGCGATAGAGCACGGTTCGTTTGTCACCCTTCACTTGCTCAACCGCAGCAAAGGCCGAGAGGCTGACATGGATACCCGTCTCCTTCTTGAAGCCATTCATAAACGTATGCAGGGCGGGAATCAACCCCAGGTCGTCCAACATCGTCGGGCGCAGTTCGCGAGCGAACCGATGCACGATGTCCACTGAGTGTTCCACCAATTCTTGCGTTTGGGAGATGCTTCGCTCAAGGCCCCCGGTGTCGTGCGCAGCCTCTTTTTTCAAGACCGCCAGCCGGAGATTGATGCTCGTCAAAGTCTGGGCGATAACGTCATGCAACTCGCGACTGATCCGCTTGCGCTCTTCCTCCTGCGCCGCCAGAACCTGATGGGACAATCGCCGCAACTGCGCCTGTTGGTGGTCCGACCGTTCCAATAACTGCGCGTATTGGCGCTCGTTTTTTTTGAGCTTTTCCTCCATCGCGTTGCGCTGGGTGATCTCCCGACTCATTGCCAGGTTCATGACGCAGAAGGGGATTTTTTTGCGCTTGCCGTGAAGTCGTAGTTGCCTGGTTTTCACGGGTCGGAGGGTGACCGGCAGGCCGGTCGCTTCAGTGTAAGCGTGCTCGCAATCCTGATACTCCTGGGAGTGCGTCAGCACTTCAACCAATTGTGCATTCGTATTCATTGGCTTGCCTTTCGTAATTCTCGTTTAGATTGCTTTCTTCAATGAGGGTATTATAGGAAAAGTCGTGGTTGGCGAAAATTGGGAGCGCGACTGTACCTCAATGAGAGCGAATGCAGGGGTGGGATAGGGAAATCCCCTAGCTAATGTCCGACACCGGCTCTCACGACTGGCGAGATCGATTCTGTTCATTGCGTTGATTTCTGATGTGGCGGTAGCCGACCAGCTTCTTTAATTGTTCGTCCCACAACCGGAGCGTGGAGGATCTCAGACTCGAGAACAACGTGATGGGCTTCACCGCCTGGAACATGGGATGCGAGTAATGGCAACGCTCCAGATTGTAGTTCGGAATCCGTGAACTCAGATGGTGAATGTGATGAAACCCGATGTTGCCCGAGAACCACTGAAGGATTCCCGGCAGCTTGTAGAACGAACTGCCTTGCAGCGCCGCCGCGGTGTAATCCCACTTGTCCCCGCGTTCCCAATAAACGTCTTCGAATTGATGCTGCACGTAGAACATCCATACTCCGGCGGCGCCGGCGACCCCCATCACGGTCAATTGGATCAGGAGGTATGCCTTGAAGCCGAAAGTCCAGCTCAGCGCGGCGGCCATGCCTAAAATCGCCAGGTTCATCCAATGCACCGATCGCCGTTCGCGCGGATTCGTTTGGGCGGAGGCAAAACGCTGCCGGATGACGAATAAGAAGAGCGGTGCAATCACGAACAGCACGATTGGGTTGCGCGCCAGCCGGTACGCGAATCGTTTCCAGCGGGACGACTCCAGATATTCCTGCACCGTCATGGTCCAGACATCGCCGGTACCGCGCTTGTCCAGATCGCCCGCGCTCGCATGGTGGATGGCATGTTCCCAGCGCCAGTGATAATAAGGGGTGAAGGTCAGCAGGCCGGTGATGAAGCCCACCACATCGTTGGCCGGCCGGGACTTGAAAAACGAGCCGTGCCCACAATCATGAAAAATGATGAACACCCGTATGAGAAACGCTCCCGCCAGCATCGCCAGCGGCAGCGTGAGCCACCACGACACCGCCAGACTGCGAAACATCAGATACCAAAGGAGCGCATACGGACCGAGCGTATCGACGATTTGCCAGATCGCCCGCCAGGTCGAAGGCTTCTGGTACCTGGCCACAATCTCCTTCCAGACCGCGATGTCCATCGGGCGTGGTGCGGGTCGAGACGGAATTGATTCAGTTGCCATGGCTCGCCTTCCCGTTTGTTTCATAGCAAACGCAATCGGGTAATCTGTCCGGGCGCAGAGTCCAACGCCATTTACGCTGTAAAACCGAAGCGGAACTTCTCTTCCTCCGGCTTGATGCCGAGCGACGCGCAAATGCGTCTGGACGCCAACATGCCCGCAGCGGTCTTGATCATTTTGTCGAAGTCGTGCTTCGGCAGATCCAATCCCTCGTGCTTGATGGTGTGAATCCGGAAGCCGCGTTCCAGGAGTTCCTCGAGGAACTCTTCGCACGCCACGGGGTCGTCAGTGGAGTAGTGGTTCGTCTGAGCGTGTTTCTTGAACGGGGTCGTGTATTCGACGGTGTATTTGGGTATCATGGATTAGTCCGGGTTAGTGGTTGTGGATGGGTGACGGAACGGATCGGCGCACTTTGCCAACCCAACGATGGAAAATTTCCCTGGCCAGTGAGACCGCGTCTTCCTCAGACACTGATTCCTTAAGGCACTCCTTCCTGGGCAGCCAGCCGGCGGGCAGGTGTTTCTCCTTCGAGCGGTTGTCAACCGGGCGGACGAAGCTGTCGAGGTCCAACAGCAACTGCGACTTGACCTCGTCGAAGCCGGCTTCCGCTGAAGCGCAGACTTCAAACTCATGGTCATCGCGCGCGAACGAGCCGATGATTTCAATGGTTGAGAGGATCCGTTTCATTTATGATCGAACTATTGCAGGAGGTCGCCCAGGCCGCTTTCCCGGATTTGGCAAAGGCCGGCCATTTTTTGCTCATGGGTCCAAGCCCCGGATTTAGCGCAAAGGATTGGCCGGGCACAAACCCGGCCTCGGCCTGCAAGAAATGGCCATTCCTTGCCAAGATTCGGAGAGCGAAGATCCCGCTTCGTCATGATAGTAGCACCAGCAAGAGCAGAACTACTCTTGAGTTTAATCACGAAAAAACGAAAACTTAATCCAAAGAGAAAGAACTGTTATGAATGCCAATGAAGTAAGTACCGACAAACTGGTGACCGACCTGAAGCGCGTGGTGCGTGATTCGGAGGTCTTCCTCCAGGATTCGGCAGGTGCCGTGGGCGAGAAAGCCCAGGCCCTGCGCGAGCGCCTGTCCCAGACGCTGGAGTCGGCCAAGGTTGCCTGCCGTCGCCTCGAAGAAAAGGCGATCGAAGGCGCCAAGGCCACGGACAAAGTCATCCGCGAGCATCCCTATCAATCCATCGGAGTGGCCTTCGGCATCGGCCTGCTGATCGGCGTGCTGGTCACGCGCAAATGACGCCATGAGCGAACCTCAAGAAAGAACGGGCGGCATTTTCACTTCGCTGCGCGGATGGATCGACGGTGGATTGGCCCTCGCGCAAAACCGCGTGGAACTTTTAGCCGTTGAACTCCGCGAAGAAAAGTGCCGCCTGGTGGAAGCCATCCTCTGGGCCTCGGCGGTGGTTGCATTCGGAATGATGACGCTCACCTTGCTGACGTTGCTGGTCGTCGTTCTGTTCTGGCAGGATGCCCGCATCGCCGCGCTGGTCAGCTTAAGTTTGCTCTATTTGCTGGCAACGTTCCTGGCATGGCGCGGCCTTCATTCGCGGTTGACCAGGACCTCGACGTTCTCCGGAACGGTGGGTGAAATCAAAAAGGACCGCGAATGTTTGGGAACCCGGAACTAGCGCGCCTCAACTCGCGCAAAGCCGCGCTGGTCGCCCAAAGCGACGCGTTGCGACGAGCACTGTTGACGGATTGGGCGCAGCTTCAACCGGTGATTTCCTGGATGGAGACCGGAACGAGCCTTATACACCGGATCAAACCGCTCTGCTTGGCACTTGCGCCCCTGCTTGGAATTTGGGCTGGGCGCAAACCAGGTTTTGGCTCCGGATTTGCGAGGAAACTCACTACGGGGTGGCGAGTGTGGCAGGCGATTAGCGCGATGTGGAAAGGCTCTCGGCGCCATCACAGGGTAGGACGGTCAGTCCCCTGAAGCCCCGCATCGAAAGGTAGGGCGGGCACTCCGCTGCCCGCCAAATCCACGCTCGCCGAATCCTATCTGGTAGGGCAGCGACCTCCGGGCGCGCCGGAGCTGCGCCGCGGCGACGTCGTATTCTTTCAATCCCGAAAATCCTCCCTCGTCGAGGACTATCTCACTCCTCCCTCTCCTGGGGGAGAGGGGCGGGGTGAGGGAGAGCCAAAAATCAAATCCCCCCTCTGAACTAATTCGCGGCGATGTGGTTTTTCTTAAGGAAGATTGCTTCAAGAAAAAGCGCGGCCTCGTCGTCCACGTCGCCATCGCCCTCGGCAAGGGCAAACTCCTCCACATCCTCAACGGCTGCGAATCCCGCATCGAGAACGGCTACATCTCGGCTCAATGAGTACGTGCGAATTGAAGACAAACGTGAAGGGTCTGGCGCTTTAACCGGGAGACGTGGTGGACGTTACCCATTCCAGCCAGCCCACCTGGCGGCCAAGTTGTTTCGGATCGAGGATTTGAGCGATGACGGCGTCTGTTCCGGAGCGACCACCAACACCCTTCACATCAGCGACTCGACCGGACTGAACGGCACCTTTTACCGTTGCATCGTCATCTGTGCCGACGGCGGCAAGATCGCCAGCGACTACTTCTTCCTCCAGGTGTTATGACCCCGATTGAGCCGCCCTTGCCCGGCCCGCTGCGGCTCGCCCGCAACGCCGCCGCAGCCCTGCTGCGGACAGGGCGGCAGGGCGCTCGCCTGGCAGGCTGTTTCAGTCTCGGACGAGGTGGCCGCCGCGCGCCAGAAAGTGTGTCAAAACGGCTGTCGATTTTACCGCCCCTCCGACATGCGCTGCGCCCATCCGGAATGCGGTTGTTTTTTGGCCGGAAAACTCCTTTCAAAGTGGAAGCTGATTACCGAGCAATGCCCTCTCAAAAAATGGCCCGTTTGAGATCGCTCCTTTTGGCCCTCGCTTCACCCTTTTCACGATCAAATTCCACCCTTTNNAATTGCGGCGAAGCAGCACGCGATCAATGACCGGTTGCGTAACTCAGCATCATGCAATTTGCGGAACGTCAACTCCAACCACCAATGGATAGTGCTACAGATTGAAACTAAACTGTTGTTTCCTGCACGCTAGAGCGCCAGACGCGCGCGGAAGAACCGGTTTTGGTTCGTGCCCAGTGGCACTGACACATTCAGACCGAATGGCAGCATGGCGTTGGTTTGAACCGACTTCCAGGTCGCAAGATTGGTCGATGCCTCCAACACCACGTTGGTGCCGGGCGGCCCGATCAGTCGCGCATGGAAAGTGCCATTGGAAACCGCCAATTTCCCTGCGCTCGTGTCGAATTGGAGAGCCGGCGTGCCTTTGCGGATCGTGTTATCGAATGTGTCCGCCACATACACGTTGCCTGCGCTGTCCACCGCCACGCCGGAAGGCAGTAAAAACCGCGCGGCGCTCCCCTTCCCGTCCGCGCTGCCACCACTGCCCGCCAGTCCGGCCAGCGTCGTCACCACCCAGTTCGTGCCGACCGGCGTCACTTTGCGGATCGTGGAGTTGCCGTTGTCGGTGACATAGAGGTTACCATTGGTGTCCACCGCTACGCCGGTAGGATAACTAAACTGCGCGGCGCTCCCCGTCCCGTCCGCGCTGCCCTGAATACCCGCCAGCCCGGCCAGCGTCGTCACCACTCCCCCCGGCATCACTTTCCGGATCGTGTGGTTGTCTTGATCCGCCACATAGACGTTACCATTGGTGTCCACCGCCACACCGGAAGGATAGCTAAACAGCGCGGCGCTCCCTATCCCGTCCGCGCTGCCAAAAGTGCCCGCCAGCCCGGCCAGCGTCGTCACCACCCAGTTCGTGCCGACCGGCGTCACTTTTCGGATCGTGTCGTTGCCTCTGTCCGCCACGTAGAGGTTCCCATTCGGGTCCACAGCCACGCTGGAAGGATCATAAAACTGCGCGGCGCTCCCAGTCCCGTCCGCGCCGCCCTGACTGCCCGCCAGCCCGGCCAGCGTCGTCACCACTCGCGCCGGCGTCACTTTTCGAATCGTGTAGTTGTCGTCGTCCGCCACATAGACGTTGCCCGCGCTGTCCACCGCCACGCCGTCAGGATAGAAAAACTGCGCGGCGCTCCCCGTCCCGTCCGCGCTGCCGGGATTTAACGCCAGTCCAGCCAGCGTCGTCACGACTCCCGCCGGCGTCACTTTCCGGATCGTGTGGTTGTCTGTGTCTGCCACATAGACGTTGCCCACCCTGTCCGTCGCCACGCCGTAAGGATCATAAAACCGCGCGGCGCTCCCCGTCCCGTCCGCGCTGCCCGAACTGGACGCCAGCCCGGCCAGGGTCGTCACCACGCCCGCCGAAGTCATTTTCCGGATCGTGTGGTTGTCTGTATCCGCCACATAAACGATGCCCGCCCTGTTCACCGCCACGCCTCGAGGAAATTTAAACCGCGCGGCGCTCCCCGTCCCGTCCGCGCTGCCCGCACTGCCCGCCAGTCCGGCCCGCGTCGTCACCACCCAGTTCGTGCCGACCGGCGTCACTTTCCGGATCGTGTAGTTGTCTTTATCCGCCACATAGACGTTACCATTGGTGTCCACCGCCACGCCGGAAGGAAAACTAAACTGCGCGGCGCTATTCGTCCCGTCCGCGCTGCCCGCATTGCCCGCCAGCCCGGCCAGCGTCGTCACCACGCCCGCCGGCGTCACTTTCCGGATTGTGGAGTTGTCTTGATCCGCCACATAGACGTTACCATTGGTATCCACCGCCACGCCGGAAGGATAGTTAAACCTCGCATTGCTCCCCGTCCCGTCCGCGCTGCCCGCACTGCCCGCCAGCCCGGCCGGCGTCGTCACGACTCCACCCGGCGTCACTTTCCGGATCGCGTAGTTGCCTCTGTCCGTCACATAGACATTGCCATTGATGTCCACCGCCACACCGTAAGGATCATAAAACCGCGCGCCGCTCCCCGTCCCGTTCGCGCCGCCCTGACTGCCCGCCAGCCCGGCCAGCGTCGTCACCACTCCTGCCGGAGTCACTTTCCGGATCGTGTAGTTGCCGTTGTCCGCCACATAGACGTTGCCATTGATGTCCACCGCCACGCCGGTAGGATAATAAAACTGGGCGGCGCTCCCCGTCCCGTCCGCGCTGCCGGGATTCAACGCCAGTCCGGCCAGCGTTGTCACCACGCCCGCCGGCGTCACCTTCCGGATCGTGTGGTTGTATGTGTCTGCCACATAGACGTTGCCCGCGCTGTCCACCGCCACATCGTAAGGATACCTGAACCGCGCCGCGCTCCCCTTCCCGTCCGCGCTGCCGGGTGGGGTGCCGGCGAGAGTGGTGAAGGTGTAAGGGGTATAATTTGCCTGACTCCAGGCAGCCGAGGGCAGTAAAATGGCCAGGAGCAAAAACCAATCACGGAAGCGAAAATGACGCAGTGCGCGCTGTCTCTTGATTGAAAATGGCAGTTTCGCAATGGATGTTGGCCGAAGCCCGCAGATTGTTTGTGATTGGTTTAATGGCACTTGTTCTACCATAAACGAACCCGGGAATTTAATCAAGGTTATTTCCGGTAATAATAAAGGAAGGGGCGCATCCTGACACTGCCCCGGCGCGCGGCCTTCAGG
>PLJQ01000106.1 GCA_003140275.1 Limisphaerales bacterium | reverse complement strand
AAAACATTCAAGAGCAACGCGGCGAAGGCGAAACAATTCTTCGCGGACAAAATGGCTTTCACGACGGGACCCGTCGAGGTAAGCCACCAGATTGAGAAAGGAGAGGATGTGGCCATCATCGACGTGCGGGAGGCTAAAGACTTCAAGAAGGGCCATGTCCCCGGGGCGATCAGTCTTCCCCAGGAAAAATGGAGCACCCTGGCCGGTCTGCGCCGGGATACTATGAACATCGTTTACTGCTATGCCCAAAACTGTCATCTGGGCGCCCACGCCGCGATGCAGTTCGCCGCGAAGGGTTATTCCGTCATGGAAATGGACGGCGGCTTTGAGTCCTGGAAGGAGAACGGCTTGAAAATTGCGAGGTAGTAGCGCTTCTCAGTGCTTCCGGCAGATAACCTAATTAACAAAGTGAAACGCTGCTTCGCTCCAAAGCCATGAAGTCCTTTCCGATCGTCATCCTGGGCGGGGGCGTAGTAGCTGGGTACGCCGCCAAGGAGTTCGTCGCCCAGAGCGGCAAAAGCGGAGAGCTGGCAATTGTAACGGCAGAAAATGCGCTGCCCTATGAACGTCCGCCTTTGTCGAAAGGTTTTCTAGCCGGCAAGGAAGAAGCCAGCGATCTTCTGATTTCTGACGCCGCTTTTTATCGCAAACATGGCATCGCAGTTTTCCGCAACTTCCTGGTGAGGAAAGTGGACTTTCGCCGGCGCCGTCTTCAAAGCAGTTCAGGTAAAGTCATTGGCTTTGATCAATTGCTGATCGCCACGGGTTCGACGGTTCGCCGGTTAAAGGTGCCGGGGGCCAACCGATCCGGGCTATTTTATCTGCGGCAGATGAAGGATTCGCAGGCCATTCGGGAGCAGATCAAACGAGGCAAGCGGGCCGTGGTGATCGGATCAGGTTTTATTGGCATGGAGGTGGCCTCCGTTTTGGCCAGCCACGGAGTGCGCACGACCATGGTTTTTCCCGATGACCAGGTGTGGAAACGTTTGTTCACACCACCCGTTTCAACCTTTTTTGAGCATCAGTTTGTGAATCGCGGCATTACCTTTATGAAAAGTGAAAAGGTGGTTGCCTTGACGCGCAAGAATCATGAGTGCCAGGTCGTATTGGCATCGGGAAATCAAGTGCCCACAGATTTTGTCGTGGCAGGAATTGGAGTGACCCCATCCATGGAACTGTTTCACCGGACACCGCTGGACACGGACGGCGGTATCAAGGTCAATAAATTCCTTGAGACCAGTGTGCCGGGCGTTTGGGCTGCGGGTGATATCGCCAACTACCCCGATCCAATTTTCCATCGCCGCATGCGCGTGGAGCATTGGGACAACGCCGTGGAGCAAGGGCGGGTTGCGATGCGCAACCTGATGGGAAAACTCCAGCCATTTATCCATGTCCCCTATTTCTTCTCGGATGTTTTTGACCTTTCTTATGAATTTTGGGGCGATGCGACTGGCTATGACCAGGTGGTTTATCGCGGCAACATGTATGAAAAGCAGTTCAGTGTCTGGTGGCTTAAAAAGCAAACCCTTTGCGCCGCCTTGGTCATGAATCGTCCAGAGGAAGAACGGGCGGTCGTACCTCGCTGGATTTTGCAGCATTCGCGGTTGAACCCGAAGGCCCTCCAAAACACCCGTAACCTGAAGTCACTGGATACCACCTTCGGTCGCCCGGGCTAGTTCCATGTTTCAATTCAAATGATCCGTTAGAGACGATCAGGCTGCGCCGTGAAAATACCTTGAAGATCATCCCATCAATTCTCACGGTGATGTTAACGGTCATCTGCGTTCTGACGGGCTGTCAATCGCCGAAGGCAAAGCTTCCGGCCGAAAGCGGCGCCACGCCAACGACACGGAATAACTGCTACAGTTTGCTCCATCAACTTCTGGACGATCAAAAGAATGTCAGCCTCCTGCGCTACATCAAGCGGGAACAGGTTGAGGTTAAAAAACTGGTCAAGAAAATTGCCGCTACTTCCGCAACCGGAGCGAAACTATTGGAGGAATTTGCCAGGCGCGATCCATCGATCAATCTGGATGACATCCGGCTTCCGCCCGGCGAGGCAGCCACACGCGAAGCGATTGCTGCCACCAAGCAGAAGGAATTATTGGGTCAAACCGGCGACCAGTTTGAACTGAGCTTGCTTTTAACCCAGACTGAGGCGCTGAGTTATGCCTGGCATCTGGCGAAAGTTGCCGCCGAAAACGAGTCTCAACCCGATCGCGCCCGTGCGCTGGCAGGCGTGAGTCAGGACATGGAGAACCTCTACCACGAAGTGTTCGGGCTGTTGCTTTCGAAAACAAAATGGCCGGCGACGAACCAGATCAGGACTCAAACACAATTACCGAAAAACTGATTGCATTGCCCGACAACGCACCAAAAGAATGAATCCCCGGGTCGTGTCCTAAATCTGAACTTTCTTGTTCGCGTCGCACATCCCTCGCGCCTTGCTACACAGTTCCGCACGGGTCTGGCTCTGCGTCAATAGGAGAGCGCCTCCAATAATCCAACATGGGGGATACCCCCCGTTGGTAAGGGTCGCCCCATGGCGTAGCGTACTATGCAACGAAAGCCACAATTATGTACGCCGCAACGACAACCCAGCCTATTGCGGCCACGGATTACCCAGCGGTCGCAGAGACACCGCGTGAAGCAGCGCCCGGCAGCGAGCCACCGCCCGTTTTATCGAGCGCCGCGGCAGCAACTAAAACGATTTCGCTGCAATTCCTCCTGGTTGTACTCGGTGTGGTTGCCTTCGTTTACTTCGCCCGTCCCGTGGTCTTGCCGGTCTTCCTAGCTTGTATGGCGGGGATGACCCTGAAACCGCTCATCCGCTGGTTGGCTTACTGCCACATTCGGCCACCGTTCGCGGCGGTGATCGTGTTAAGCGTATTGATGACCGTCGTCGGGGTTGGTTTCTACCATTTGTGGCGGCCCGCCATGACGTGGGTGAATGACGCGCCCGAACACATGACCCAGTTGCGACAACGGGTTCAGACAATTTTCCCGCGCGGCGCACGGATCACTCAGGCGGCGGCCGCCGTGAACAACCTCGGCGCGACGGAGGCGGAAAAAAAGGCAGAACAAACGAAAGCGCCCACAGTGGAGGTCAAGGACAACCGTGGCACCAGTTCGCTCATGAACTGGACGGGCACGTTCCTGGCGGGAGTGGGCGAGACGCTGGTCCTGCTTTACCTGCTGCTCGCCTCCGGCGACTTATTTTTGCAGAAACTGGTCCACGTGATGCCGACCTTGAGCGACAAAAAACGCGCGGTCGAGATCAGCCATGAGATTCAGCAAAACATTTCCAACTACTTGTTTTCGGTTACGCTGATTAACATTGGCCTGGGCATGGTCGTGAGTGGGGGGCTCTACTTCCTGGGCGTGCCCAATGCCGCCCTTTGGGGAATCCTCGTGGCGGTGTTCAATTTTGTTCCCTACTTCGGTCCCGTCGCCGGAGTCTTCCTGCTGGCCAGTGTCGGCCTGCTCACTTTCGACACGCTGTGGATGGGACTCCTGCCGCCCGCCTGGTATCTGCTGCTCCATCTGTTGGAAGCCAACTTTATCACGCCGGTCTTGCTGGGCCGACGCTTCACGCTCAATCCCGTGGTTATTTTTGTTTCGTTGATCTTCTGGACGTGGCTCTGGGGTGTGCCGGGAGCCTTGTTGTCGGTGCCGATCCTGGTGTCGATCAAGGTCATTTGCGACCGTGTCCCCTCGATGTCGCACGTCAGCGAGCTTCTCTCCCGATGAGCCGACCACATTTTCTTACTTTACGGTGAAATTGAAAATGTTGGTTCGTCCTGCTTCCTGAACCACGACGGTCACGGATTTGCCAACGGAGTCATCCAGCCATTTCTGGAACGCGACGAAACTCTCCGCATCAGCCGTTTCTTCGAGCGCTTTGTCGGTGCTATGGCGCGATTTTATCAACTTGGCAGGCGGGGCCGGAGGTGGGGTGGCCGCCAGTTGCTCCCAAGTCAACGGGCGTTCGGCAACCTTGAGTCGGATAAATTCCCCAGTTGGGATGGCAAAACTCACATTCTGCGCGTCCGCCTTCGTCCAAGAGACAATCCCGATAACTTCACCACGATTGTTGAGGATCGGACTCCCGCTATTGCCCGGAGAGATGGGGCAAGACAGTTGATACTGGGGAACACCGTCCACGCTCCGAATCTGGCTGATCAATCCATCGCTGATGCTAAAATCATAGCCTCTGGGCGCGCCGATTACATAAGCGCGAGCGGCCACGGATTGCAGTTCCCGGCAGAGGGCCGCCTGCCGGTGGGGCAGCCGTTTTTCCAACTTCAGCAATGCCAGATCGCGCAAGCCGTCATGATCAATGCACCCGATCACTTTCACGCGTTGTCCGTTGGCGAAGACGGCCCAAACTGAACGCGCGTCGGCGACGACGTGCCAGGCCGTCAGCGCGGCATCGTCTGCCAGAGCGAGCACGGCGCTGCCGACAAAATTTTCCCCACTTAGGTTTTCCACTTCCAACGTCATCACCGAGGGTAAAACTTTTTGGTAAAGTTTTTCGGGCGTTAACGCCGCGTGCAACCGCGAAGGAGTGACCGCGCAAGCCAGCCCCAAGCCCAACCAAAAAATCCGATTTAATTTCACTCCTGCCAGATTACGCCCGGGTACGCTTTCGTGCAGTCTGAGTCACTTTGATTTTGCTGTCAGCGTTTCGACTACAGGGGAGTATCCCCCCCTCAAAGTGGGATAATACCCCGTGGCGCTATCTCACGCTCCTCGCTTAGGGTGGACGGTGTGAGAAAGCGAATGCTTTCCACACAAGAAAAACACAACGAAGCAAAACAAAACACGAAAGAGAACAAAAAATATGAAACAGAAACTGCAAATCATCATCAGCGCCTCCGCCGCCTCGGTCCTGGCGTTCTCGGCTCTGGCCCAAGACCCACCCAATCCAAAAACGGATCGACCGGATTACACTCATGAACGCGCTCCCAATGCGCGGCGGGCGGATCGGCTGAACGGAGCGGCCAAAGCCAGCGACATCATCGGGATGACCGTCAAAAATTATCAGGACGAAAAACTCGGCAAAGTGGAAGACCTCGCGGTGGATGTGGAATCCGGCCGGATCGTCCAGGTGATCCTGTCCACCGGCGGATTCATCGGTATTGGCGATACCCTTACGGCCGTGCCGCCGTGCGCCTTGCATCACGATGTCGCAAACAAAGTCCTTCATCTGAATGCCGACAAAGAGAAACTGAAGGCCGCGCCTAAATTCGAGACGTCGAAGTGGGCTGAATACTCCGACTCCGATCATCTGTCACAAGTCTATCGCTATTACGGCAAGGAACCCGCCTACACCTTTGTCCAAACAGGTGATGCGGTTCAGGATGGCCAACGCAAGACGGAGCGTGCGCCCAACATCGTTTCCCCCCGCAAGGCGGATGGGACCTGGGACAAGGACCATATCGAGGGTGAAAGTCGATTCATGATTCCGGCGTCGCGCCTGGGCCAGGTCCAGAAGGCGAGCAAGCTCATCGGCACATCCGTCAAGAACCTGCAGGATGAGAAGCTGGGCAAGGTGGAAAACATTCTGCNNTCATCGTTTCCTCCGGCGGATTTCTCGGCATGGGCGATGAACTCAGCGCCATTCCGCCCAGCGCGCTCCGGTTCACCGCGGAGCGGGACACCCTTCAGCTTGACGCTTCGAAGGAAATGTTGAGCAGTGCGCCGCATTTCAAGGCCAATCAATGGCCCGACTTCAATCAACCCAGCTATGCCAATAGATTTTATCGCGCTTACGGGGTCGAGCCGTACTTCACGACCGATGCTGGTAATACCCGGCGCAACGTTCGCGACCGCGATGACCGGACACTAGGGGCAACGGAGGCAGATAACACGGCGCGCAATGTCCGCGATCGTAATGACCTGACCCTAACGCCGCTCAATCAAGGCAACAGCAAGGCCGACGTGGCCACCACGGCGCAGATTCGCAAAGAAATCATCGCCGGCAAAAACCTGTCCGTGAACGCCAGGAACGTGAAGATCATCACCATTGATGGCCGGGTCACCCTGCGCGGGCCGGTCAATACCGCCGAGGAAAAACGTCTCATCGGTGAAATCGCGGATCGGACCGCTCAATCCGGGAATGTGGACAACCAACTGGAAGTGAAGGGTGCCACCG
>PLJQ01000038.1 GCA_003140275.1 Limisphaerales bacterium | reverse complement strand
CGGCTCGTTCATGGTTGCTATCCGTGGTGCGGACGCGGTAACGGCCCTTCTGCCGGCCGCAGAGACTCGTCTCGCGCATGATCCGGGCGACGCGGTTGCGACCGTAGCCGTGCCCCTGTTTACGCAGTTCCGCTAGGATGCGCGGACTCCCATAAGTTTGCCGGCTTCGGGCATGGATGGCTTGAATGGCTTTGGTCAGCGTTTGATTTGCTAGGGCGCGTGGGCCGGGCACCGTGCGGCGTCTTTGCCAGTCGTAATAACCGCTGACGGAGACTTCCAGATTTTGACACAGCGCCAGGATGGAGTGATCGGCTTTCATCGTGTGGATCCATTCATAGCGTTCGGTGATGGATCGGACAAAATGGCCAATGTTTTTTTTTAATATGTCACGCTGTTCGCGCAGATGCCGCACCTCGCGCAGGGCGGCATTCAACTGGGCCTGGAGATCAGCCGGCGTGCCGGGCTTTGCCTCCGCCGCTGCTCTCCCCCCCAGCGTCGGCGGGGGCAAAGCGTTGTTGCCATGCATATAGCCGGTTGGTGCTGATCCCCAACTCCTGGGCAATTACTTCCGCAGACTTGCGGCTGGCTAGCCAGTTGTTGACGGCTTCGCGTTTGAACATTTCATCGAATTTACGACGGGTCTTGACGGAGGTTGGTGTCATGGGCTTGTGGTTCCATTGTCGACCCAATCCTCCGTCCGTCAATTCGAAGCAACCCGAGTCGAGCCTTTCTGGGAGCATACAAAAAGTTTACGGTCAGCTATACTAAGGCCGCCGGCTTTATTGGCTCGGTCAATGTGAGCCACGCTTATTTTTTCCAACATTTCCAGTATGAGTGGGCAAACGGAATTGCGTGAAGCAAGCCCGCCGTTACCCCGCAACCCGCTTCGCGCAAAATCGAAACTGGAATTCCAGTGAAAGGTTGCAATTTACCTTGTTCGACAAGAGATACTTCGCGCGCGTCGGGATTTTCGTTTTGTACTCGATGATACTTAGAAATGATTTTTCTCCAGCAAGCCTCAGCCCGCGTCGAAATGTCTTTCACATCGTGCCAATCGGCGCGCTCGAACGGTACGCCGGGAGTCCAACCGGCGTTGATCAGCGCACGTAGCCGAAAGTCCCGCTCATTGCTGGGCAAAGACTGCCACGGAGCGGGAAAGCTGTTGGTCACATAGGCATCACGCTGCAGGTCAATTCGGTGCGGGTCATCGGGCGCAAAATAGAACCCACGCACCAGGACTTCGACCCCCGGACCGATGCTGTGAAGTTTGTTCAAATCCGCAGTCAGACGCTCGTCGCGATTTCCACCGGCCCTCCAACTTTGAATACATTGCTGGCGCACGTCCCGGATGAACGCTGACTCGCGTGCATATTCCCAAAGCAGGCAGGGAACCAGTTCTTTGTCCGGCACACTGTTGAAGTTCCAATCGTACTCTGAAAGCGTTTGCATCCGTCTCAGCATGAGTTTGTCAAAATCTCCGATCCACTTTCAATACGTCCAAACCCGTGTCAATTCGTGCTCTGACCCAGGCGGCATCGGCTGGCTTCCACTTCTGGTCAGCGATCAGGTACCGTTCAATTTCATCCGAATGAACCTCGGCACCGTATCGGACCAGCGCACAGATGAACACGTCCAGTTTCTCGATGTCTGACGGGTGTGAGGGAAGAGCGCTTGGATCCCAAATTGAGGACTTGAGGTAACGCTCAAAGTACTCGCGGCATTTTTCTCCCGGAATGATGTCAGCGAGGGTCTTGTTCGCATTTGTGCAATTCACACTTCCATCAAAAGAACTTTTCTTAAGCCACTTTCTAAAATCACGAGCGAAGTCCAGACCGATAGAGTTGTATTCTGCAATTGTCAGTTGAAAGCAATCCCGAGGGACGATGTTCGCAACATAAAAGGTATTGGGGCGCTTGGTTCTTGCAGTCGCAATCGCGACGAGCGCCGGTTTGATTCCTTTGCCGGGTTCGCACACCAAATAACCACCCTCGCATTGTGAAGGACAAGCATGCGATGCTCAAGTGTATCAGAAAGGTTTTCCTTCTCATCATTAAGTCCTTCATGCCGCCGCCGATTGCAACGCCGTGAGGGCATCAGCATCGCGTTCGATTTGCCGCTCCTTTTCGTAACGCGCCAGGTCGATTAACGGCAGAAAGAGCAAAGTCCGTTTCATGGTTGTCTCTGTTAGTCCACGACAACCGTAGTTCTCTGCGTCATGCCGCGTCAACCTCCGGCTTCGGATAAAAAAGCCGGGGCGGCCATCCTCGATCACGTCAACCAAAAAGCCCCCTGCCCCCGACATGGTATGGGGACGGTCTGGCCGGAAAAAGGGAGCCCTCATCGGCAAAGAAAATCCCATCACCCCGCCGCTGACGCAAGCCGCGCGGGAAGGCTTGCACTGATTGTCCCGGTGAATTACACTTCGGCATGGGATCGGTAACGTTTGTGGAAGATTTTAATGAAGCGTTCGAGTTTACTCCTGTCGCAGGGCGCTCTAATGAGTATGTCATTCACTCCAAGGTTCCCCGCAGCAGCAGCGCCGAAAAGGAAATGACTTCCGAGGACTGGGACAAGTTCGAGAAAGACATCAAAGATGCCTTTGAACAAGTTCCATGAACGGCACGAGCACGGCGCGTTTTTGAATCAATGA
>PLJQ01000226.1 GCA_003140275.1 Limisphaerales bacterium | reverse complement strand
GCCACGGCGTGGCATTCCAACAAATTCCTCGATCCCGTCTTCGACGGTGCGGTTCTGCCGATCCTGCATCTGAACGGCTACAAGATTTCCAACCCAACACTGCTCGCCCGTATCCCGCGCGATGAATTGGAGCAGTTGCTCCGAGGTTATGGATGGACACCCCATTTCGTCGAGGGTTACGCACCCGGACCGATGCACGCGACCATGGCTGCGACGCTCGACACAGTGATCGAGGAGATCAAACGAATCCAGCACGAGGCTCGTGTCGGCGGAAACCTCACGCGTCCGCGCTGGCCGATGNNTCAAGCTGTTGGAAGACTGGCTGCGGAGCTACCGGCCTGAAGAACTCTTCGATAAGCAGGGCCGCCTGAAACCGGAACTGGCCGAATTAGCGCCCAAGGGCAAACGGCGCATGGGCGCGAATCCCCACGCCAACGGCGGCATGCTGCTGCGCGACCTGCGGATGCCGGATTTCCGCGACTACGCGGAGGCCGTGCCCACGCCGGGCGTGCGCGGCATCGGCGATGTTCATGTGCTCGGTCCTTTCCTGCGCGATGTGATGGAGTTGAACAGCGAGCAGCGAAACTTCCGCGTGTTCGGTCCAGACGAAACGCTTTCCAACGGACTCGAAGCCCTATTCCAAGTAACCCAACGCCAATGGGACGCCGCAACTTTGCCGAACGATGAATTCCTCGCGCGCGGCGGACGCGTGCTCGACTCGATGCTCAGCGAGCACCAATGCGAAGGTTGGCTGGAGGGTTATCTGCTCACCGGACGGCACGGAATTTTCAACTGCTATGAGGCATTCATTCACATCATTGATTCGATGTTCAACCAGCATGCGAAATGGCTGAAGGTTACGTCGCACCTGCCGTGGCGGCGGAAAATTGCTTCGTTAAATTATCTGCTCGCCTCGCACGTTTGGCGACAGGACCACAACGGCTTCACGCATCAAGATCCCGGTTTCATTGATCACGTCGTGAACAAGAAGGCCGAAGTCGTGCGAGTTTATCTGCCGCCGGATGCGAACTGCCTATTGTCGGTCATGGACCACTGCTTGCGCAGCCGCCACTACGTCAACGTCGTAATCGCTGGCAAACATCCCGCGCCGCAGTGGCTGACGATGGCTGCTGCGGTCAAGCACTGCACCGCGGGTGTTGGCATCTGGCAGTGGGCCAGCAATGACCAGGGCGCTGCGCCCGACGTGGTTATGGCCTGCTGTGGCGATGTGCCCACCCTGGAGACGCTCGCCGCCGTCTCCATCATGCGCGAACATTTGCCCGACCTGAAAATCCGCGTCGTCAACGTCGTTGACCTCATGCGGCTGCAACCTGAGGGCGAGCACCCACACGGTTTGAGCGACCCAGATTTCGATGAACTTTTCACCAAGGACAAGCCAGTCATTTTCGCCTTCCACGCCTACCCTTGGTTGATTCACCGGCTCACCTATCGCCGCAAGAACCACAACAACATTCACGTCCGCGGCTACAAGGAAGAGGGCACAATCACGACGCCCTTCGACATGACCGTGCTGAACGATCTCGACCGCTTCCACCTCGTCATGGACACCATTGATCGCCTGCCACAGACCGGCGACAAAGGCATCTACTTGAAGCAGCAACTCAAGGACAAGCTGATCGAGCATAAGCAATACATCAACAAACACGGCGAGGACATGCCGGAGATTCGCGATTGGAAGTGGAGAGCATAATGGCAGAAAACAATAAAACAGGAAATCACAATGCCAGAAACGACACACAGCAGCCCGAGAGTCAAACCCGCTGCGACAATTGATAATCAGCCCATAACAACTCCCGCTGATCCTCAACCGAACCGTCACGCCTTTGGCGGCGACGCAGCCTGTGGTTGATTGGCGCACTGCTCGTCGCTGGTGCCGGCGCGTTCGGATATTACTGGGCGTTTGGCAAAGCCAAAGTTCATTATTTTTACACCGTCATTTTTGTGCTCTGAGCGTGCCTGTGGGCTGCTGGCGGCTACGGTGTGCTACGGTGTGCAACGCGGCGCACCTTGGGGCAAATGTGCGCGTTTGCGCTGCCTTGCCCGTGTGCAGGTGTAAATTGGGGGAGCGTGATAACAATCGAAGGCAGGCTCATCGCCGTTGAGAAACCTGACCGATTGGATAACGAATCAACTTACTGAAGACAAAAATCATGGCCCTCTCGAAAAGTTTGGCAAGTGGTTCTCGCCTTTTAGGCCGACAGAATCCCCTATCATTCGCCGCTGACGCCTGTGCGGCCTGATTTACTCTGTTTTTGAACAGGAATCTCGCTGAGACCATCCAATAGCCAAGTCTGACCTGTGCGTGTATCCATTTTGAAGACGATGCCGGAGTGGTTGCCGGAGCTTGCGTTCATGAGGACGAATCGCCCCGGCCCTATAATATTCTGCCCAAAGAGTAAGAAGGCGCCGAAGCCCAAGATTAATCCGCAGACAAGTCCCACTGCGAATGTTTTCCAATTGGTATTTTTCATAATGTTCAACGTGCCGAGGCCGGTTTTGGCCTACGCGGTTATTTCAACAGCTTGGTAGTGTGGAGGGAATTAATGATAGCGTTAGGTGAGGGGTCAATGGCTTTCTGTCAAGCTGTGCCATCTATGGCAGTCTTGGCCCGACTATTGCCTCTCCCGCGAACAAATTGTCGTTGTCCCTAACGCTAGGTTAGTGTCCGAAATCTGTTGAAAACAGTATGCGTACGGATTTGAAAGTCAAGTTTTCATTTTGAAAGCTGCCGTTGCCGCGCCCATCGTCGCAAAAACCTTGCATGACAATTTGGAAGAGCAGATTGTGAGGAAGCCAGTTTGAAAAAATATGAGGCTATGAACACCACTTTCCAGTTCAATAAACGTATCGGTGGTCGTTGAATGAAAGTTAGACGTCTGACTATGACCAACGAACTGCCGCAATTGATCCTCAGAAACGTGGTTGGCCCAGATTCCTCATGGTTCTGGACTATGGCACAGGGCGTAGCTGTCACGTTGACTCTTATTCTCATCTACAGACAATTGATTGCACAACGTTTCGCCAACATCTTAAGTTCCGTTGCGACTCTTGATGATCGCTGGAATTCGACGAGTTCCGGCTGAGTACAAAGGACAAAACGTGGTATTCCTCTTTTCAGTCACTATACGAGGCAATGCAGGCGCAAAGCAAACGACGGGGTATTACGTGTGACGGCAAGACCCAAGAACAGATAACACAGTTCGTCAAAGGAGAAAATGAGAAGCTATAAAGAGAGGTCTAACAGGTGCGCTGGGGTCGTTAAGCATCTTGCAGCCGCAGTTGGAGGTGACCTTGAGACAGCCTACACCGACAGCGATGGTCATGCTTACTTCACGACCGCTTGTGACTACCCGACGCTGACCAGTTTGGGGTGAATACCCCATTGCGAACGCCGTAGCACCGCCTATTCTCACCATATGAGACACAATAAAATCGCCACGCACCAAAACCCAAAACCGACCGGCCCCGCACCGCCAACCCCGGTTGTAGACTTGAACCAGGCCGGAATTGATTTCGCGCCGTCACAGGACGAAGTGGGCAGACGCGCCTACTTCAGTTTTGTGAACCAGGGTTCGCAGCAAGGCCATGAGGTGCAACATTGGCTGGCGACCGAGGCGGAATTGATCGCGGAACGCAATCTCACCCGCATTCACGGATTTCATAACCGCTCATAAAATAAATTTTCCACGCAACCCGCCATGAAAGACCCCGTCTATAAACTCATCGAACTCACGGGCACTTCAACGACTTCCATCGAGGAGGCCGTGGACAAGGCCATTAAACGCGCGCACAAAACCATCAAGAACCTGTGTTGGTTTCAGGTGGTCGAAACGCGCGGCAACATCAACAAGGGAAACGTGCAGCACTGGCAGGTCACTATCAAAGTCGGCTTCACCGTGGAAGGCTGAACGCAATCTAGCGTGAAAGCCGCGGGTTAATTTTAAGAACATTATGACTAAAGAACACACGCCAGCAGCATTGAATATCACCCGCGAACAGA
>PLJQ01000327.1 GCA_003140275.1 Limisphaerales bacterium | reverse complement strand
GCGACTTCCGGCTTACCGACGTGGCCGGCAGCGTGGTCAACAAACTGTTGGCGTGATCCAGGGTCAAAGCATGGGCGGCATGTTACGCAAACTTCGCATTGGTCCTGGATCAGGATGATGTCGGGCGCAATTGTTTGAGCCGGTCGATGTCAATCCGATAAACGGAGAGCGCGTCTTTCGCCAGGGCTTTGACCTGCTGATCAATTTCGCCACCAGGCGCATCCGTCTTTAATCAGGGCGCGGTGCGAACCGGCACGTGACGCATCAAAGGCGTGTAATCGCACTCATGCCAACGCCCGCCAAGGTAGGCGCGGTGACGATTCCGGCGCAACTGCGCAGCAAGGAAACGCTGCGTGGTTTTTGAAAAACGATTTGAATTTTATGGAATCGAACGAGTGAACACCAGTCTGGAGTCGGGAACAACCGAGGCAGCTTCCTTCGGGCTTGTCACGAGGGTTTTGGGAGCTAAGATTGAGAGAGCTTGGTGGCCAGATGAAAGTTCCGCAATCAACCGACGGCAATCAGCCGCAATCCGGCAAACCGATTCGCATCCTGAACGTGGATGATTCCTCGGACTTCCGTGCGTTGGTGAGGGAGATTCTGGAAAAAGAACACCGCGACTTCGAAGTCACCGAGGCGTCCACGCTCACGGAATTTGAATCCCACCTGGCCGAGGGCGAATACGACCTTGTTTTGAGTGATTTCCACATGCAAAATTTTCTCGGCTTGCATGTGCTCGATGCGATCCATGCCAAAGTGCCGCGTGTGCCGGTGGTGATCCTCACCGGCACCGGTTCCGAGGCCTCGGCGGTGGAATGCATGAAACGCGGTGCCACGGATTACATGCTCAAGTCGCCGGAGCAGATGCGGCAACTGCCGCAAATCATTCACGCCGCCATCGAAAAGCAACGTTTGCTGGACGAGCGGGCGCAAACTCTGGAGGCGTTGCGCGCGAGCGAAGAACGTTATCGCGGCCTGTTCGAGAACGCTCATGATCTGATTTACACCCACGATCTCGAAGGAAACTTCACTTCGTTCAACGGGACTGCGGCGAGGGTCACCGGCTATTCGCGAGACCGGGCGCTCCTGATGTTGAACATTGCCGATCTGGTGGCACCGGATAACCTGGAACGGGCCCGCGCGATGATTCGCCGCAAACTCGCCGGTGAACACGCAACGACTTACGAAGTGGACATCATCGCCAAAAACGGCAGCCGCGTGCCGCTGGAGGTCGCCACAACATTGATTTACCAGCAGGGCAAACCCGTGGGCATCCAGGGGGTTGGCCGCGACATCACCGAACGCAGGCGGGCGGAGGCGGCCCTGGCGGAGAGTGAAAACCGCCTGCGCACGATCATCGAGACCCAGCCGGAATGCGTCAAGCTGCTGGCGCGCGACGGCACCTTGTTGGAAATGAATCGCGCCGGACTGGCCTTGATCGAAGCAGATTCGCTCGATCAAGTGGTCGGCAAATCTGTTTGCCCGTTGTTGGCAGCGGAATACCAAGGGGCGTTCAACGCGCTCCTGGAAGCGGTGTTTCGCGGCGAATCGCGCCAACTTGAAATGGAGATTGTCGGTTTGAAGGGAACGCGTCGCTGGATGGAAATGTACGCCGTGCCCCTGCGCGATCCGGCCGACCAAAATCAAATCAAGGCGTTGCTCTCGGTGACCCGCGACGTCACGGAACGCCGGCGTTCTGAAGAAACGCTGCGGCGAACCGAGGAGCAATATCGGCAGGCCATTATTGGCGCCGGGGCCGTGCCCTACCTGCACGATTATAAAACCGCTTCATTTACTTTTATTGGTGAAGGCATCCGGCAAATGATTGGTTACGGCCCGCGGGAACTGACGCCGGAACTTTGGGATCAGATTTCCACCCAAGTCGTCATGCGGGGTGATGCGACCGGCCTGACGCAAGACGAGGCCAGCCGGCGCACTCGCGCGGGCGAATTCCTGCATTGGCAGAGTGACAGTTTGATTCTCACGCGTGACGGCAAAAAGCGCTGGATCGCCGATGCCTCCATTGAAATTCTGGATGACCACGGAACACCGACCGGCTCCATCGGCATTCTTCAGGATATTACCGAGCGAAAGGAAACGGAGCAGGAACTTTTACGTTTAGCCACGGCCGTCGAGCAATCCACCGAAAGTATCATCACCATCGACCTCAACGGTATCATTCAATATGTCAACCCCGCGTGCGAACGCATTACCGGCTTCGCTCGCCAGGAGTTGATCGGCCAGCCATTTGACTTCTTTCTTCAGGGCAAGGATGTGCCTTTCACCTTCAAAGAGATTACCGACCAGATTGCGGGGGCGGGCGTTTGGACGGGGCGGTTCAGTTCACATAAAAAGGACAACACCACATTTGCGGAAGAAGCCTCCATCTCAGCCGTCCACGATGCCGAAGGGCAGATTATCAACTACATCGCCATCAACCGCGATGTGACGAAGGAGGCCGCGCTGGAGGAGCAAATGCGGCTGGCTCAAAAAATGGAAGCCATCGGCCTGCTGGCCGGCGGCGTGGCGCATGACTTTAACAACATCCTCCAGGTGATCCTGGGCTTCACGACACTGGCCAAGGATGGCATCAACACGCGCGAAGATCGTGACGGCTACCTGGATCAAGTTACCCAGGCCGCCACACGCGCCAGCCAGTTAACCCGCCAGTTGCTGGCCTTCGGACGACGTCAACCGTTGCAACGCGTAGATACAGACTTGAACCGGGTTGTGAGCAATCAACTGCCCATGATTCAACGATTGATCGGCGAGAATATCGAAGTGGAATTTATTCCCGCTCGCGAACTTGACAATGTTCGCGCCGATCGTAGCCAGTTGGAACAGATCTTGTTGAACCTCTGCGTCAACTCACGCGATGCCATGCCCAGCGGCGGCCGCATCACCATCCAGTTGGAGAACATTCACATTGCCGACGACTTTTTGGAGAACCATGCGTGGGCCCGCCGGGGTCATTACGTTCTTTTGAACGTGACGGATACTGGCGAGGGAATGGATAAAGAAACCATCACCCGGGTTTTTGAACCATTCTTCACCACCAAGCCGAAAGACAAAGGCACCGGCCTGGGGCTTGCCACGGTTTATGGCATCGTCAAACAACACGAAGGTATGGTATTCGTTGAAAGCGAACCGGGCACCGGCGCCACATTTAAAATTTATCTGCCGGTTGCCGAACGCGGGGTCACCGGCGAAGTCCGAAAAACCGCCGCTAAACCAGGAAAAGGGACGGAAACCATCCTGCTCGCGGAAGATGAGCAGCAGGTGCGGGCGCTGGCGATTAAAATTCTGGAGCGGGCGGGTTACCACGTCGTCGCCGCCGTCAATGGCGAGGAAGCTGTCAAACTCTTCAAAGGGAATCCCGGTCAAATAGACATGCTGGTCTTCGATGTGGTCATGCCGAAAATGGGTGGCCGCGAAGCGTATGATTGCATCAAGACCCTCAAGCCGGGCGTGCCGGTGTTATTCTGCAGCGCTTACAGCGGCACCGCGCTCCAAGCCGGCTTTGAATTGGCGGCCGACGTGCAACTTTTACAAAAGCCTTATAGCTCCGACGCGCTGCTGCGCCGAATCCGCGAATTGCTGGTCCCGGTGAAAAAGTGACCGGCTGGTTGAGCGGCTGCCTTGGACCACCGGGATGAGAACCGTGCGCCTTCAAAATTGTTTTGACCGGATGCGGCAGAGGCGGAGTCCATCCGTGTCCGCTCACCGTTCGAGTTTGGATTCCGGTGCGCCGATTACCATTACACCTTCAGTACCCCGTCTTTTCCTCCGGAATGCGCATCCCGTAGAACGACCGATAAACAAAGATCAACGCAATGACAAAGAAGCAAGCCCCAACCCATGGGCTCCAATTAATTGCGCTCGGGTCGAGCTTTAAACGTTCCTGATATTTCAGCGTCATCTCCACGGCGATCTCCACGGCGAGCAGGCCGAAAAGCGTCGTGAATTTGATCACCGGATTCATCGCCACGGACGAGGTGTCCTTGAACGGATCGCCCACCGTGTCGCCCACAACGGTCGCGGCATGAAGTTCAGTGCCTTTTTGGCGGAGGTCAACTTCCACGATTTTCTTGGCGTTATCCCAGGCGCCACCCGCGTTGGCCATGAAGATGGCCTGGAACAAACCGAAGAACGCGATGCCGATCAGGTAGCCGATGAAAAAATACGGATTGAAGAACGGCAACGCCAGCGCGAAACAGAACACGACGATGAAGATGTTCCACATGCCTTTCTGCGCATAAACCGTGCAGATGCGGACGACTTCCACGCTGTCCTTCTCGGAAGCAGTGGTCGCGGAGAGGTTCATGTTTTCCTTGATGTAAACCACCGCGCGATACGCGCCGGTCACAACCGCCTGGCAGGAAGCGCCGGTGAACCAATAAATCACCGACCCGCCCATGATGAGCCCTAGAATGATTTCCGGCTGAACCAGGCTAAGATGTTCAACCACTTTGCCAAACTTGCCCTCCAGCAGGATGATGATACTGAACACCATTGTCGTGGCGCCAACTACGGCGGTCCCGATGAGCACTGGTTTGGCGGTGGCTTTAAATGTGTTGCCTGCGCCGTCGCCCTTTTCGAGTTGGTGCTTGGCATTCTCAAAGTCCGGGTCGAAGCCGAAATCCTTTTTGATTTCTTCCTTGATGCCTTTGCGGCCTTCAATCTGGCTCAGTTCATAAACCGATTGGGCGTTGTCCGTGACCGGGCCGTAGCTGTCCACGGCAATCGTCACCGGCCCCATGCCAAGGAAGCCGAACGCCACCAGGCCGAACGCGAAGATCGGCGCGGCGAAAGGGAATTTCTGCGGCATAAGTGAGAGCAACGCGGCATTTTGCGAGAAATAGTATGAGGTGGCCATAAGCGCCATGATGCACAGTCCCATCCAGAAGGCGGAGAAATTGCCTGCGACGAAACCCGACAGGATGTTCAGCGACGCCCCGCCTTCCCGCGACGAGATCACGACTTCCTTCACGTGCCCCGAGTCGGTCGACGTGAACACCTTCACGAGCTCGGGGATGATCGCGCCGGNNGCCACCGTGCCGCAACTGATGATGACCGACAGCACCCACCAGAGATCGGGTTGCGCTGTGCCCACAGCGTCTTTGAAATCGCCGAGCAGGAGTTTGCTGGCCAGGAAGGTGATTGCGATGGACACCGCCGAAGTAATCCACACGAGATGAGTCAGGGGAGCTTCGAAGTCGAAATCTTTTTTGCTGCCGAACATCGATTTGCTAATGACTTCATTGACGAAGTAGGACACCAGCGAAGTAACGATCATCAAGGCGCGCATGAC
>PLJQ01000099.1 GCA_003140275.1 Limisphaerales bacterium | reverse complement strand
GGTCAAATGGACGAGTGGAAACGCCAGCGTCTGCTCGGCGTCGGCGCGGAAGTCGTCATTCCCGATTATCGTGACGCCGACGTGCTGCTCGACGGCATTCTTGGCAAATGACAAATCCACCGATCCCGCTCGATTTACGGAAGCTCAAGGTCTATCCGTTGGCGCAGCGTCACAGCATGAGCCAGATCGAGGAGATCCTCATAAAACCGGACTCCGCGCCTCCCCCTTGCCCTGAAGCAACAGCAGCAATCATTCGTCAATGCGCGCAAAACATTCTGGCGGCGAGAAAACGCGGCGCGAGCGTCATCTTCATGTACGGAGCGCATCTGGTGAAGAACGGCGGCGCGCTGCTGGTTGAGCGATTAATAGACAAGCAGTTCATCACCCACCTGGCCACGAACGGCGCCGGCTCGATTCACGATTGGGAGTTTGCGTTTCAAGCATGGTCAACGGAGAGCGTGGAGCAGAACGTCGCCACGGGAACTTTCGGAACGTGGGATGAAACTGGACGCAACATTCATCTCGCGTTGCTGGCCGGAGCGTTGCGCAATGAGGGCTACGGCGTGGCGCTGGGACGATTCATCATGGAAGACGGCGTGACGCTGCCCAAGGTGGAGTTCTTGGAAAGCGCATTGCGCTCCGAGCCATCGCACCCGTTGTCACCGGCGCGCGCGGAACTTTTACAAGCCATGCGCGAACATCGGCTCGCGGCGGGCCGGCACGAGGTGAAACATCCGTGGAAACACATTTCCATTTTTGGCCAGGCGTTTCGTCACCAGATTCCGCTGACGGTTCATCCCGGCATCGGCTACGACATCATTTCCAATCATCCGATGTTCAACGGCGCTGCCATTGGGCGCGCGGCGGCTCACGATTTCCGGTTGTTTGGCCGCGCGGTTGAAAGTCTCGATGGCGGCGTGGTGTTGTCCGTCGGTTCGGCCATCATGGCGCCGCAGGTGTTTGAGAAGAGCATCAGTTGCGTGAACAATCTGCGGTTGCAGGTAAACCGACTGATTGTTCACGATCATACCTTTTACGTCGTCGATTTGCAGGACGGCGGCAATTGGGACTGGAGCAAGGGCGAACCGCCGAGGGACAACGCCGCCTATTATCTCCGGTTCTGCAAAAGTTTTTCGCGCATGGGCGGCACGATGCATTATCTCCAATGCGACAACATCGTCTTCCTGCATCACCTCTGGCATCAGCTTTTCCGCTCGTGAATTTTGCCCGCTTCCAAGCCATAATCGGAAAGTATTCGCAATTACGCATTGCGGTCGTCGGCGATTTTAGCCTGGACCGTTACCTGGAGATTGATCCGGCCAGGAAAGAAAACTCTCTTGAAACCAATCTGCCCGTTTATAACGTCGTGAACGTGCGCAGTCAGCCCGGTGCTGCGGGTACCATCCTCAACAACCTCGTGGCTCTCGGCATTGGCACTGTTTATCCCATCGGCTTCTGCGGCAATGACGGGGAGGGATTTGAACTTCGTGCCGCGCTTCTCGCCAAAACGGGCGTCAAGCCCGACCATTTCCTTCAAACCCCGGATCGTCGCACGTTCACTTACTGCAAACCGTTGGTGATGGAGACAGGCAAGCCGCCGGTTGAACTCAACCGGCTCGATAGCAAAAACTGGACGCCTACGCCGGCGGTTGTTCAAGGACAAATCATCGACGCGGTGCAAAACCTGGCCGCACAAGTTGATGCCATGATTCTGATGGACCAGGTGGATGTGCCGGGGACTGGTGTCGTGACCACAAAAGTTTTGGAAGCCATCAACAACATCACCGAGGCGCGGCCTGAATTACTGATTCTAGCCGATAGCCGGCGAGGACTTCGCGGATACCCGCGCGTTACTTTCAAAATGAATGCCGCCGAACTGGCAGCCTTCACCGGCGCGAAGCACCAACCCGAAATGGAAGAGATCCAGCAGACAGCCGTCGCGCTTTCCCGTCGTCAAGGACGGAACGTTTTTGTCACACTTGCAGAACGTGGCCTCTTGGGTGCCTCACCCGACGGCGGGGTTGAACACGTGCCGGCGCTGCCGGTGCGCGGCAAAATCGACATTGTTGGTGCCGGCGATTCCGTGACAGCCAATCTCACAGCATCACTCGCCGCGGGTGCCGGGGTTCGCGAAGCGCTCGAAATCGCCAGTGCCGCTGCGTCTCTCGTCATTCACCAACTCGGCACCACCGGCACCGCGTCGCCCGGTGAAATACAAAAACTTTTGTTGGGTGAATAATTTGGCTGCCCATCAGGCCGCGACCGCGGTGGCGTTGTTCAGCAGTCTCACTTCATGTTGTGGGAAAGGGATTTCGATTTTGTTCTCGCGGAAGCGTTCGATCACGGTCTGGTAAATCTCTGCGCCTGCCGGCCCGTAATTCGGCACGGTTGTCCACGGCTTGATCGCGATCATGATGAACGAATCAGCCAGCAGCTTGATGGCTACGCCGGGCGCCGGGTCTTTCAGCACGCGGGGGTTTTGGCTGAGGATGTCCTGCACAATGGACAACACCTTGTTGAGGTCCGCTGAATACGAAACTCCCACCGAGAGGTCGAGTTGGCGGGTGGTGCCGTAGTTGTGCAGTACTTCGCCGACAATTTTCCGGTTGGGAATGACCACCTTCGACAAATCGGCATGCGCCAGTGTCGTGGTAAAGAGTTCAATAGTCGTCACCTGGCCTTGCACGCCAATCAATTCGATATACTCACCCACGCGAAAGGGTTTGGTGAAAATAATGGTCAGACCGGCGACGATATTGCTGAGCACGCCCTGCATCGCCAGACCGACGCCAACTCCGGCCACGCCGATGCCGGCGATTGCCGAAGTCGTGGGGACTCCAAACTTCTCCAGTACCGCCAACGCCGTGAAGGCGATTATCAGCAGGCGAGCCACGCGTACGAGGAGGAGTCGCACTGGCGGTTCCATCTGGATGCGCTCAAGCCAGCGTTCCAAAACCTTGCCTATCCATCGGGCCACGAATATTCCGACTGCTAGAATGATGAGCGCGCCGGCGACATCTTTGCCGTAGTTGACGAAAAAGGTGATGATGGTTTTTTTTGCTTCTTCCATACGGTTGTCTCCTTATTCTTGAGTTGCGAGAGGTGTATGAATGGTTGACCGGAATCCGGCGGTCGCTTCAATCACGTAAATGAAATTGAAATGTTGCATGACCGGAGGATAACGGAAACGTGCGGCTGGTAAATATCAAAGCAGTCCACGGGTGATTTTGTCGCCCAGTTTGCTATTGATTGCCAGTGGATGATTTCACTTGCGGAACATGCTGGAACCGGCGTGATTCGATGACGTGCTTTCCGCTTTGATCCAGCGTCACAATTAAACCCGATATATCGGACAATGAATCAATCAAGGTAAGGCCACGTTCCGCCCCCATGACGCTGACGGCCTTGGTTAACCCGTCGGTGGTGGTGGCGTTTCGAGCTATGATTGTGACGCCGATGCGTTGGGTCAAACCCCAGCCGGTTGCCGGATTGACGATGTGCGAATAACGAACGCCGCCGATCTCAACGAACTGTTCCGTGTCGCCGGAGGTGGAGACGGCGGCGTTTTTTAACAGAACGGTTTTCGTCAGACTATTTTCCGACGAATCAATGGAAGCGATGCCAATGGCCCATCCCTTGCGGTCGGGAGGAGGATCGCCGATGGCGATGTCGCCGCTGGCCGCCGCCATGGCACGAGTAATTCCGTGACGGCGCAATACGGTCAGTGCTTTGTCAGCCGCGTAACCTTTGGCAATGCCGCCGAGGTCCAACTGCATGTTGGGAGCGAGCAACGTCACAGTCTTGGCACGCGGATCGAGCTGGATTTTTTGGTAACCGACTGAGCCGGCAACTGCAGCGATTGCTTCCGGTGAGGGCAAAGTTTTCTGTTTTCGCGCCGAGCGCCAGAGACGAACGTAAGGGCCAACGGTGACGTCGAACGCGCCATTCGAGAGCCGGGAAAATTTTTCGGAATGCTGGAGGATGTCGAACAGATCATCGCTCACCTGGACGGGCGTGCCGACGGGCTTCCGACAGAGTTGCATGAGTTCACTTTCCGGGTCGTAGTCGCTCATAATGCTGTTGAGTTTGGCGACTCGCTGAAAAGCGGCTTGGGCGGCGCGGGCGGCGGTTGATTTGTCGGGCGCGTAAAGTGTGATGTTGAACAAGCTCCCCATCTGCGATTCGGTGAATTCGAACCGTTGGAGCAAATGGGTTGAGGGAGTGGAACGGCATCCCGCCGCAAAAAGAACGCCGAGGAGGATGGTCGCAAAATTGGAGAACCAGGTGATTTTCATTCGTGTAAACGGAAATGGCCGACCCGATGGCCGGCCATTCTCGACGTGAATCGTGACGCAATTCAAACCACCTTGGTGACACCCGGAACGGCGAGGGCATACCATCCATTTTCATTCGGCATGGTCGGTGGATTCGCGTCCCACGCAAAAACTTTGGGCATGACGCTGATCTCCGAATTGATGGCTTTTTCCCATTCAACAATCTTGCCGGAATAGGTCGCCATTCGGCCAAGGATGGAAGTCATGGTGCTCTTGGCGCCGTTTTCGGCTTCGTTGTAAGGCTTGTTGTTGCGGATCGCGTCGAAAAGGTCGTCGTGTTCCTGTTGGTAAGGATCGGGGTCACCTTTGACGCGACGTTCCCAGGCCTTGGGGCCGCGGATGGTGTAACTGCTGACATCGCAAGTGCCTTTCGTGCCGATGACGTGCTCGGAAACGCTGTTCCAACAACCGAGTTGATGCCGGCACTGGCTGAAGCAGCGCGAACCGTCGGCGTATTCGAATTCCACGGCGTGATGGTCGAAGATTTCGCCGTAGTCCTTGCCTTTGCGCGTTTCACAGCCGCCCATGCCGTGCGCCCGGACCGGGTAACCGTTTTTAACCCAGTTGATAACGTCGAGATTGTGAATGTGCTGTTCGCAGATGTGGTCACCGCAAATCCAGACAAAGTAATACCAGTTGCGCATCTGGTATTCCATTTCGGTCAAAGGCCGTCCGAACTGTTTTTCCAGTTCGGCGCGCGGATGGACCCACGGGGTGCTGCCGTTCCAGTAACACCGCATCGCTACGATGTCGCCGATCGCTCCGCCATGGAGTCGCTTGAGGGTTTCCAAATAACCAATCTGGTGATGGCGCTGCAAGCCGACGCCGACTTTCAGATTTTTCTTCTTGGACTCTTCAGCGGCGGCGAGCACTCGGCGGATGCCGGGCCCGTCGGTAGCGACCGGTTTTTCCATGAAAATGTGTTTACCCTGTTTGACGGCTTCCTCGAAATGAATCGGGCGGAAGCCGGGTGGTGTGGCGAGAATCACCACATCAGCCAGCGCGATGGCTTGTTTATAGGCGTCGAAACCAACAAACCGGTGGTCTTCGGGCACCTCGACGCGGTCGGGGTGTGCTTTCTTGAGATTGTTGAAGCTGCTTTCGAGATGGTCTTTGAAAGCGTCGGCCATCGCCACCAGTTTGATGCCACCTTTGGTGCTCAGCGCCTGACCCGCTGCGCCGGAGCCGCGACCACCGCAACCGATCAAAGCAATTTTGAGCGTGTCATCACCGGCGGCGAAAGCGCTTCGTTCGATGCTCAACCCGCCGAGCAATGCGCCGCCGACAACAGTGGAGGTTGTTTTCAGAAACCCGCGGCGGTTGAGGAATTCCTGATCCTTTGAGTTCTTGGTTTCGTTCATGGTTTTGTTTTCTTGCATAATGTTTAGTTTTTTTGGCCAATCCCAAGCACGGAAATTTGCCGCGTTCACATTGGGTTTATTGGTGACAGACTAATCCTTTTCCACGCCGCTTGTCCAATACTTCTGTAACTCCTCCGGTGGCGGAACTTTCAGCGGGCGAATGATGCGGAATCCCAGAAACTGCGCATCGGTGTGATACCAGATACTTTTGGGCAACTGGGGGTCCTGGACTTTCCACGATTTGTCGGAAGCCCGGCGGGCGGCACTGCGTAACATTTCAGGCCCATCATCCCACGAACCGCCGCGAGCCACGTGCGGGTAAGGCTGGGTCGCCTTGTTCCATGGATTTTGCGCCACGCCGGAGGTGAGCGTCTGATAGAAATCCGGATCGTATTGATCCAGCGTCCATTCGACAACGTTGCCGTGCATGTCGTAAAGCCCCCAGGGATTCGGTTTCTTTTGGCCGACTTGCTGATATTTGTTGTCGCTGTTCTTAGAATACCAGGCGTAATCACCGAGTTTGGAGGGACTGTTACCGAAGGAATAGGCCGTGGTGGTGCCGGCGCGACAGGCGTATTCCCACTCCGCTTCCGTGGGCAGACGATAAAACTGGCCGGTTTTGGCACTGAGCCACTGACAATACTTGTTTGCGCCATGTTGCGTCATGCTGATGGCCGGAAAACCGTCTTTGCCCATGCCAAAGCTCATTTCAACGTAGGGCCGGGTCGGACGGCTGACCCCGTCGATCAACGGCGTCTCCTTCTGACCGAGCGAGGAGGCGGTTCGCTTGGCCATTTCCGGATACATGAACAACTCGTACTCGTTCCATGTCACCTCGCATCTGCCCATCCAAAACGGGTCGATGGCGACCTTGTGTTGCGGGCCTTCGTCGGGTTTGCGTCCGGATTCCTTCTTCGGACTGCCCATCAAGAACTGGCCGCCGGGGATCGGCACCATCGCATACGAAACGGACGTGCCGGGAATCGTGTTGGTGTACGGCTTCATGTCCGATTGCTTGTTCACGGTAAGGTTCGCAAGAATCTGGCGATGAATCTCCATGACCACCGGCAACTCGTCCGCGCCAGGGGCTTCCTCCTTCTTGCGCTGCTTGAGAGTGATGCCATCCGGCCAGTCCGCGCCTTGGGAAATCCATTCGCGCAGGAGTTCGATGACGTCCTTCGCCAGCGGCCCGCCTTTGTCTTTGGGCGGCATCAAATCATCATGGTCCGGCGGTAAAGTTGTGGACGTGTGAAGCGGACTCTTCGCCGGATCCCACGGAACAATGGCCGGTCCTTTCTCACCGCCCTTAAACGCGTCAGCTTTGTTGTCCAACCGCAACTTGCCTTTGGCATGGTCTTCCTTGTGACAGGCCACGCAGTTCATTTCCAGAATCGGCTGAATGTCCTTGACGAAGTTGATTCGCCGCACCTGGGTCAGCGTGACGCCGTCCGGCCAGTTCGCACCCGCCTTGATCCAATCGCGGAGCAAGTCAGTTTGTTCCTTGGTGAGTTTGCCTTCTTTCGGCGGCATGGATTTCTCATCGTCCGGCGGCAGAACGGTGGAGGTGTAGAGTGGACTCTTCTCCGGCTGTCCGGCAACGATGACCACTCCGTTTTCGCCGCCTTTAAACGCGGTCGCCTTGATGTGGAGTCGCAAACCACCTTTGGTTTTGTCCGGGCCGTGGCAGCCGACGCAAGCGGATTCCAGAATTGGTTTGATGTGCTGGTTGAAATCAGGCTCGGCCGCGAAGACTACGGGCGTCGTGGCAGCGACGACCCACAAAACTGCCGGGGTCAGCAAGGGATGGCGATGTTTCATTTTGATTGTGTAAAGATGCGCCACTGTTGACGTTGTTGGTTTATTTGTCAATCTGTTGAACATTCAATGCAAACCCGCAAATGGCTGATAACGCTGGTCGTCGCCGGAGTTTTGACTGCGCTGGGTTTGCTAATCTTCAAATCACGACAGCTTCCGCCAAGTCCGCCGTTGCCTTCGCCGAATGGCCACGATGATTTTGTGAAGGCGGGTCAGATGCTGGCGAGCAATACTTCCGATTATCACGAAATGAGTGACGAAGAACTGCGCCAATTGGTGACGCAGAATGCGGAAGCATTGAGTCTGGTCCGGACTGGGCTGGGCCGAGAATGCCGCGTGCCGCTCGTGGATTCCCAAGCGTACATGGGCAGTCACCTGTCGGAGTTGGCTTCAATTTATACACTCGCCCGGGCGTTGGATGCCGAAGGTAGGCTGGCCGAGTCGGAACACCGCAACCGGGAGGCGGTCGAAGCGCATCTGGATACCATGCGACTCGGCCAGGAAGCGACGCGCGGTGGAGTTTTGAGCGACGGTTACGTCGGGATCGCGTGTGAAGCCATCGGCGCGGCCGGCCTGCAAAACCTGGTTACCAACCTGAACGCAGAGGAATGTCGCAAGCTCCTCGACGCGTTGGAAACTATCGCGAAGAAACAAGAATCGTTTGAGGAAGTGATGAAGCATGATAGAGAATGGTCGCAACGCGCCAATCCGCTTTACTATCCCCTTTATCAAAGAATCGTTGCCAGCTTCATGCGGCTCTTAAACCTCACGTCTACCACGCAAGCTGAACGAAAAGCTGCGCTGAAATTTCAAACTAGAGAGCAACGGCAACGAGCATTACTTATTGCCGTCGCGACTCGCGCCTACGAACTAGAAAAAGGGCGACGCCCCAAAAGCATTGCAGAGTAAGTGCCAGACTATCTTAAAAACGATTTCCAAAGAGCCGATTACCGGAACGAACATGATTTACAAACCGTGAAGGAGAAATTTTATGGCCAACTATATTATTACTCAACTGGACGAGATTGAACCGGTGCGTTGTCCTTGCGGCTTTGCCAGCCGCGCCTTTGCCGCGTCGGACAATTCCGTGGCCACAATGCACCTGGTGGATATCCAGCAAGATTCCCGTACGCATTATCACAAAAGGATAACGGAGCTTTATCTGGTGTTGGAAGGGGAAGGGCAGATTGAACTGGACGGCCAGTTGTTTCCTCTTAAACCAATGACCGCCATTTTCATCAAGCCCGGCTGCCGTCATCGCGCCATCGGAAAGCTGAAGCTGATCAACGTGCCGATCCCGGCCTTTGATGAAACAGACGAGTGGTTTGATTGAGTCGTGAATAATTGCATTTCACCCGCGATAGACACACCGCGCGGTGCATGTCTCGGCCACGATCACTTCCGTCAACATCGGCAGCTTCGTTTTCAACCGCTTCCAAATCCAGACCGCGACGTTTTCGCTCGTCGGATTCTCCAGTGCGGGAATCTCGTTGAGGTACCGATGATCGAGCTGTTCCCAGAGCGGTTTGAACGCTTCGGCGATGTCTGCGTAATCCATCAACCACCCGAGCTTCGGGTCGCATTCGCCGGCGATGACAATCTCTGCCTGGAAACTGTGCCCGTGCAATCGGCGGCACTTATGTTTCTTTGGTAAATTCGGCAGCAGGTGCGCCGCTTCAAATTGAAATGTTTTTCGTAATTCCATTTTCATAAAAATCGCGCGGTTCTCACTGCTCCCAATCCGTCCATGTCACCAGGTCGCCGAGCGCGGGACGACCGTCATGTCGCCACGTCAGCGGCGGATTTTGCATTTGGCCGAGCGGGCAAACTCGCGTCACACCCCAGCGCGCCAGTTGCGTGGCCAGTTCGGTCGCCTTGTCTTCCGGCGCCGTCAGTCCGACCGTGGAAACTTTTCCGCGAACATTGTCGGCGTTCTGCAGCGCCTCGGTCAAGTTAGCCACGCCTTTCACATAAATAAACCGGTTCAGGCAGGAGAGCTGAAAACGGGGATCGGCTTCGTAAACCACCGTCCAGGCCGTCGAGTCTTTGCTGCACCAATGGCGCGTCTCCGGCGAATGCGCCGCCCGCACTTCGTAGAAGCCACGACGGGAAGAAATCGTCGCGGCAGTTTCGGCGGCGATGTCGCCGCGCGGCTCGGACTCCTCGCGCCGCGCCAGTTCTTCGGCGAGCGATTCCGCGAACTGTTCGGCGGACACGTTGCCACCGTGTTCAACATAGATCACGTGTGGCGAAAGACAGCCAAGTTGATTCCACGCCACAATATCGCTTGCCGCTCGCGATATAACATCCTTCGAATTAAACCCGGACCAAACTCCGCTCGCGATGTAACCGAAGCTGACGCGATGGCCATAGCCCAGGAAGCGGACCTTGGAGGGCAAATGTTTTCGGATCTCGGCCAAAGTTTCGTCGCTCCCGGTAACAGCGACGCAATCCGCTTCATTGAATAGCGCTGATTCCAAACTGGCGTTCCCGCCACGCCATTCGGCAACCTCCAAACAGGCGCCGAGTTTTGGTTCGGCATCATACAACGAGTGTGCGAACAAACGAGGCAACAGCGATGTGCCGCTGGCGCATTTAACAAATTGCGCCGAGCGCAACAGCACTCCGTGGGTGATGCTCATCAATGTGGGATTGGGAATGTTGCCGGCACTGATGTGCATCAGCAGCTCCGGCCCACAGGCCAGCGCCGCGCGTTTCGCTTTCTGTTCCTCGAGGGTCGCGCTCAAATTGTCGAGGCGTTGGACCTGACCGAGTTCCTGCACCAGCAGCGCCTGGAGATTCTCGCTCGTCAATTGTTTGAAAAATGAATCCAAGCCGGCTGCCAGGACCGGAACTGAAAATCCGGTGAGGCCCGGGCCTTTCGCCAAAGCCAGTTTTCTAAATGGAAATTCGGGACGCAGCCAGTTTGCGGCCGTTTCGCTCAGGAGTTTGATCAGATTCGCCGTTGACCGCCCTCGTAAATATTGTTCGCGGTTGCGTTTGAGCGTCTGGCATGCCTCGGTGATCATCATTTCGCTCAGCACCGCTTCCGCCGGCAAGTCCGCCAGAAAATAATTAGGCAGGTTCATGGCGAGTGCGTGAGACGGAGGCGGTCGCCGCGCCGGCGTCCGGGTGGATTTGCTCTTCGCGTTTGCGGATTGCATGCAGACAGGGCAATCCCGCGAGCGACAAGACGACGAACAACGCCAGCAGGCCGTAGATCGGAAAGTAGGCGGTCGGTTCAACGGCTTGCGCCCCCAATCCCTTCACCCATTTGCCGACCAGCCAGTGCGACAGATTGCCGAGCAGTCCGCCCACCGTGATGAAAAAACCGAACACCCGCCCGCGCACGGCGTCGGGCACCGACTCCATCAGCGCGGCCTCGATCATCGGATAACCGGCCAGAAAGAAAAATCCATAGACGAGTAATGCGGGAATGATCCAGTTCCTCGGCACATGCGGAAAAATTGCCATCACGATCGCGGCAATGACGAGCACCAGACCTGTCCAACGAATGCGTCCGCGATCGCTCAGATGACCGAACAATGGATTGCTGATCACCGACGCGATGAACAAGCTGCTCAAAGCCAGGCCCGTCTCCTTCAACGTGAAACCGCGCGCGTTTTGGAGAAACAATGAACCGAGACTGCCCATGCCGGTGCCGGCAAAGTCGCGCAGGCTGAAGGCAAAACTCATGGCGATGAAGAACAGCCAAAGTGCCGGCGTTGGAAACATTTTCTCTTCCGGCGCTTTTATTTTCTCAGCGGCTTTGCGCGCGGGTTGTTCCTCGGCGAACCAGGCGAAAAGGCCGGCGGCGATGATTCCCAACAATCCCAATTCCAAGACCGGCGCGCGCCAACCGGCGGTTGCCGCGCGCCAGCCGGTGTAGAGCGGGCCGAAGAAAAATCCGATGCTTGCGCCGACGCCGACCAACCCCAGAGCCTTGCCCGTGCCGGTGGGAAACAAGCGCGCCACCATCGCCGTCGCCGCCGGATGATAAAAACTGCCGCCGAATCCCGCCAGAACCATGCTCGCCAGCGCGCACGGATAATTGGGTGAGAGCGATAAACCAACGAAGCCCAGCCCGTTGATCGCAAGGCCGCAGCCCAAAAGTTTTTTACGACTTATCCGGTCCGCGAGAATTCCCATCGGATAACTCGGAATGAAATAGCCGGCCATCATTACCGTCACGAGCAGGGTTGCTTGACCCACGCTCGCCAGTTTGAAGTCCGCCTGAATCAGCAGATACAACGGCAGCAACGCCACGTGATAAATGTGGGTGAATGCATGCAGCACCCCCGACAGCCAGAGTGTGCGGATTTTGTGGTCCCGGTCTGAATCCATTTTAAGGGGTCATCAACGAGCAGCCGCGGGGTTCCGCGGTTTTGGTCCGTCCAATCAACTCAAAACCTTCGCCGCGGCGAACGCCCAAATCTTCCGTCTGAATCGCCATGACCGACCAAACATTCGCCAAATCGCAAACCCGAATCAACCCTGTTTCGCCCTCGCCAACTTCGCGACCCGTTTCCGGCGAAATTATTTGCGCCCGCGCCCACGGAGGGAAACGATAGGAATGTTGAGGGTTGAGGGTTGAGGGT
>PLJQ01000060.1 GCA_003140275.1 Limisphaerales bacterium | reverse complement strand
AGTTGGTCGGCGTCCGTCATCGATGATTTCGTGAGGCGGGAGATAGTGGCCATAAAATGGGCGAAAGGGAGGCTCGGGGTGAACCGGGACATCGAATACCTGCCATCCCCGGCCACGTTCTTCCCACGCATAGAACTGCTCGCTCAGTTTTTCTTCAATCAGGGACATTCAACTACGCCGAAGGTTTTGTGGTGTCGTCGTTTCGAACAAGATGCTTGGTTGTGGTCTGATACAAATCTCCACCAGGTGGCTTGCGGCCATATTGCTTCAACAATTTGATGCCTTTGGCCGCTGTCACTTCCTCAACCAAAGCTTCGGTGATACTGTTCACCGTGCTCAAATACATGAGCCGCGTATCCTGCCGGTAGTAAGTTTCTTTGCGGAAAAAAACTTCATAGATGGCCCCAATAACAGGCGTTTTCAGTAAATTCGCATCAAGGTCTTTCAATCCAAATGCGACTAAATTGCGCATGACGTAAATGCCACCTCCTATGACGGCCAGGAATGCGATGAAGCCCCAAATTGTTCCAAGCAATTTTATCAAGAGGCCCAAAGTGATCGCCACGCCAATTAAGAATGTCAAAAGTTCCAAAGGTCTGATTCCCAAAGGAAGTTCCACGAAACGAAAGCTGAAAAAATAACTTGTCCCAAACGGAGCGGCGCAGATGTCGAACACGAGCCGTTCACGTCGCAACCGGAGATATTCGCGTTTGGCGGAGAGCAAACTGCCTTCGCTGAATTCGACACGGGATATTTCGAGGCCGGGAACTTTTCGGACAGTCAGTCCCTTTTCGATCATCTGGTAAAAGTCATCCGTGACAAATTCAAAATTATCGACCGGGGCATACCAGTGCTCAATGACTTCCTCCTTTGGGAAAAAGAATTTTAAGAATACTTCGGAGATGGAATTTTCCATAGATTGAAAACGTTACTTTCGACCCATGCCGGAAGTGGCCAGCAAGATGGCGCCGCAGATGAGGCATAAATATGCGCCGAAAGCCAGGATGTGGAAAAGACCGCTGCCCGTCTTGGTTAGAGTATAAAACAAAGAGAGGAAAGGGACAGTGCCGGTAATTGCCGCTGCAATACGGGTTGGGTTGCGTGCAATTCCTATGAGGGCAAGAAGCGCACCGCAAATGGGAATCGCCCACAATAGCTTTAGTTCGCCTGTCCCTTTAGCCAGATCAAGACCAGAAAGCATGGCGATCCAGGGCATAAAAAATGAGGCGGCCATGACCGCTCCGCACAGGATGGCGATAATGCCTTGAGTGTTGGTGGGTGTGGCGGCATCGGCAGGCGCGGCCGGTACGCTGGTGGTTGTTTCATCATTCATGGGATTGATTGAGTGAGTGAGTGCTGTTTCTATTTAATACGGGGAAAAACAGTCTGTCTTGCAAAAAATCGACAAAACATTTGGCGATTTTGGGGTTAATGATTTGATGGTGTCAGCGAAAAATACCGATCAAAAATTAGCTTTTGACTCTCTTGATCGGATAGTCGCCCCGTCCAAGGGTCTTTGTTACGGCATTTCGCGTTAGGCTTGGGCATGTCCTCATACAAAAAGGCCTCTGGCTGCGATAGCAACCAGAGGCACAAGCAATCTTCAGAAACACGTCAGCGGAGCTATTGAGGATGTGATCGGTCAATGAGGCGGGGATCAGCGCGGCGTCCTATGGAATTCTCTGCCGTAAGAATTCCAGGTACATGGCCATCCGAGCATTGAGATCGCGGAATATGATGTAACGGAGCGCCTGGTCGTAAACTTTTGGCGCGTGCTTGGCGCTATGGACAATCAACTGAAGCTGAAGTCTGGCGTCAAGCTCAGCATGAAGCAGACAAACGTTTAACTTAGAATCGGAGTTGAACGGATAGCCCCAAGCTATTTGGTTTTCGATTTGAGGGAATATTTTGCCGTAAATTTCCCGCTCAATACGCCGAGTGAGCAGTTTCTGTTGAATGAGTACAAAGAACCTCTTAACAATTCTTATCATAAACTCCTTGGGTTGACAGTTGAAGCAGCCAATCACGTCATGTAACAGGCTGCACACAACTGCCAACGGGATAAGAATCGACGGAACAATTCTATAGCTATTATATCCTATAGACCACTTGATGTCAAGCGCAGCATGTTGATAGAGAAGTATTTGTAGATGTGGCTGTTTGGGTTTGACATCTTGTTGCTCGACTGCAACCCTTTGAGACTCCGACACTCCCTGCCGTTCTCAAGGGCACATGGTTGGAAACTATCGATAAATTGAAACTGTGGCATCATAAGGTCCATGAAAGAAAGTTGGGGGAGAGCCTGGCGTATTTCCAACTATCTTTCGTACCCGTTTATCGCCGCAAACAAATTTCTGACAAGCTTCTCGACCTCTTCGAACGGAGCCGGGTCAATTCATTCTGTATCTACGAAATCTACGGATTGTACGATATTATGATTCGCGCTTGGGTGCCGAAAGATATCGGCGGCACGGCGTTTACAAAACTCTTGCAAGATGAACTTCAGGATATGGGTTGCACGCGCGCATTACCATTTTTCGTCGGTGATTCGGCGTTGCACTGGTGTTGGTGGGATGGAACTGAAAAGAAAGCGATCAATCCAACGGACCAAAATGTGGACGCTCTATCTTTGCCTTGGATGCACAAAGCCGAAACAGATAAGGCTGTAACGGTTGATGCAGTAGCAAAGCATTTAATAACCGAAGCGGATTCCAATAATAAAGGAGTGAAATTCTTTGTAGTCGTTCCACCGCCGATGCTAGGCGTTGTCCCAGCCATCGAAATGGAAAATGTGATTCGGCAGAATCTCCTTAACATGCTGGTTATTGGCCAAGGCATTACAGAAACCTCCATGTATCTCGGGAGTGGCTTCGCGTGGATTCTCATAAAAGGTAGAGTTCCATTTGAATCGTATGATTTAATAGACGAACTTGTTCAGCGTGTGAACGACCTCGGGGTCCAAGGACACTACATTCGCACATACACTTACTTAGCCGCAGGCTCAAAGGAGCCGTTTACGACAGAGCGGGAAACAGCCGGAGCATCATCGTCCAAACGGGGATTTTCGTTTTTGAGCAGGCAGGAAGCCGACCTCACAAAAGAATATCCGTTGGAAGATATGTTGAACGGCATTGAGAGTGATCAGTTTGAGGTAAAGGCTTCCTTGAAACTTCATGTTGATCGTTTTCTGAACGAAAGTAAGCATCCAAAACAATTCGAAGAACGATTCGCCATCGAAGGTGTCTTAAGAGCCGCAGTTGGCTTTCTAAACTCACAAGGTGGGGTTGTAATTATTGGAGCCATCGAACGACGACGTTACGAAAGCCTTAGGCAAAAAGAGGGTGAGATTTTAGCGGGATCTCCTGTTCACGGGGATTGGATAGTCAGTGGAGTCAATTGGGAATACGCACACACGAAAAATCTCGACGGATACCTTTTGCTGCTTGCTGATTTAATCAAAGATCATATTGGAGGAGACGCGTCAGCCCTAGTTACGATCCAACCGGTGTCATATAAAGACAGAGATGTTATCGTCCTAAAGGTTCCAAGAGGGTCGAACTGGTATTACCTGAATAAAAGCGAGTTTTACGTTAGACGGTCGGGGTCAACAATTTCACTGGAAGGACGTGAACGGGAAAGTTATCAAAGAACAAGCCGATCCTAAATTATGATATTGCAAGCGAAAGATATTGAATTGGTCGCGAGAAATCTTGCGATAGCGCGCGAATATCCTGATGACATTGTGTTAAATTACACAATCAAATCCCTTGCTCGCAGCGATTACAAGATGGTGGGGAGAGATATTGAGAACGAGTTGCAAGAACTTCGCCCAGCAGGACAGTCTTCCAAGAGAGAATCAGGTGAAGAAAGCAGTTTCAGACCTGAGCGAACTTTTCGATTCACCATCGACTCTGATGAAAGCCAAGACAAATTAATAAAACGGGCCAAGATATCCCGAGTTGCGTCGTTTTGGGCAGTTTATGTCGCCTCCGGAACAATCCGAAGTGGCAAACGCATGGCTTTCAACTTTTCGAGCCTTTGTGCGACGTTGGCATTGACAGGCATGTTCGTGTGCCTGTTATCAGATGTGAACAAGGCATTGATCTTGGTTATCAATCATATCCTATTGACGCTTGCTGCCGTATCCGGCTTGGTTGGTGTTTTGTTTCTCTTCAAAATTCGGTCAGCAAATCTCTTTTTTGACGAGGCGGCGACTACGGCGGAGATGTCAGCCTATTTGCTTGCCCGGAAAACTAAAAACGTCTGGTTGATAATTTCGTTTTTCTCGTTATTGGTTTCCTTTTCGTCGTTCTGCATTTCCGCTCAAAGTGGACATCTGTCAGTGCGCGGGTTTGTGGTTTCGTATGGAGCCTTGGTGTTGGCATTAGAATGTGCCTTGATCGCTGCATTATTCCAATTAAAGCAAGGGGTGGCTTTGGAAAAAGTAAAGAGAATGACAGATCAAATGTGTCGGCCTCCAATTTACCACGAAAATGCGGTTGTGGTTAGAGCATGAAAATCCAAAAACGATTATCGGTTTATGGAACGGCCACAATTCTTATTGCCGACATGACCTCGGTTTGCGCGTTGGTAAGAACGTGGAAAACCTGGGAGAATGTCTCGATAAACGATAACACAATTTTCCGATGGGCAACTGCCCTACTGTTTGTGGTTTCCGTGGTGATCGTACCAATAGTTTACATTTACTGTAGCAAAATTGATGCGAGCTTGTCCTCGAATGAGGATCTGAAGGATAAGCCTAAACCGTCGCAACGCAGGACTAGAAAATAGGCGGTCCATGGCTGCATGGTCATTGCGTTGCGGGCGCTGCATGGGTCAGATTGCGCATGCAGAATCCTCTTTCCACCGGTCTCACATTTGATCAAACACCCTCATTGACAATACTGGACCCCGTCCTATATTTTCCTTCCAAGTCTTTTGCATCAGTAATCCACCATCGGGATGAAACGTATACAAAATTAGTCAGGGTCGACCCGATGCGAGTTGCCCTCTAGTACAAACACCCGCGCAATCATAATGCTCTCAGAGAGATATTTTGCCCGATGACCAAGTTATCCATTGAAAAAACGCCTGAAGGCATACTGTTGGATGCATTAAGCTTTGCTGCTCAGAAGCACAGCCGGCAACGTCGAAAAGATTCCGAAGCCACACCATATATTAATCACCCGATTGAAGCCGCAGCCATATTATGTCACCGGTCACTTCAAAACCAGCCACGAAAGGTCGAATTGAACCAGCCACCGACTTTGCATAGACGAAATGAGCTTTTTCATTCCAAAAAGCTCCTTAGCAGAGCGTTACGGGAGATTTTTGGAATGAAAAAGTGAACTTACGCGATTTGACTGGCTGGTTCAATTCGACCCTGGCTGGCCGGTTCGTGGTGACCGCTGACACATATTAGCGCGAATTGCAGGAATTACTGACTTAGTTATACTCCAAGCAGCAATTTTACATGATACAATCGAAGATACACAGACAACAGTTCAAGAGTTGGATGAGCATTTTGGGCAAGAAGTGTGTTTGATAGTTCGGGAGTTAACCGATGATAAGACGCTGCCAAAAGAAGAACGAAAACGCTTGCAAATCGAACATACACCTCAGCTATCTCGCGCAGCCAAATTGATAAAGATTGCTGACAAGATTTGCAACCTAAGGGATATAAATATTGATCAACCTCCAAATTGGGCGTTGCTGAGAAAGCAGGAATATGTGGCTTGGGCAGAAAAAGTCGTGGCTGGTTGTCGCGGCTGCAACCAGCACCTTGAAGAATTTTTCTTTGAGTTAGCGAATGAGAAACGGAAAGAGCTTGGTTCATCGTTTCCTTAAAAGAGAGTCATCCAAATACAGTGGGGACTTTTGAATTCGGCTGTGTCCTGACTTGAGAAATCAATCTTTCCGTAGCAATCTGCCGAAATGTTTAGTCACGCCATCGGAGCGCAATTCAATGTTCAAATAAAAAAAAGCCCCGCCAAGTAATGGTGGGGCTGTGTTTTATTGATAGAAGAAACCAAGCTCTCGAAGCGATACCCTTTTCGGATTTCCCATGATAACGTGATCGAGCACGTCGATCTTTAGTAGCTGGCCCGCACGAATTAGATCGCGGGTTACTTTGGTGTCGGCTTCCGACGGCGTCGGATCGCCCGATGGGTGATTGTGCATGAGCACAACGGCTGCTGCACTGCTGACGATCGCCGTGCGGAACACGGAACGTGCGTCCACAAGGATCGTGTCCAGCGT
>PLJQ01000162.1 GCA_003140275.1 Limisphaerales bacterium | reverse complement strand
AGCCCCGCCCTTTTTGGGCGGGGGTGATTTACTCTCCTCGGGACCGAAGATGATGATGGCCCTGGCCGGGTAAGATGACCCGCCAGTTCATGGGCACAAATGGTGAGCCTTGGTTCGTGGGCCTGCTCTCTGAGAAGGGGGCAAGCGTTAGGGAATTCACGGTCTTCATGAGTTGCCGTTTATTAGACAATCTTCGGAACTAACTTCAGTTTGGGGAAAAATCCGAATTGCTTCATGAAGTCATCCGTTGGTGCTTCAATCTGAATGGTCCTTTTTTGAAAGGGGTCTGGAAAGTTCACTTTGACCGCCCGCAAGGCCAATCGAACTCGTCCGGCTTTCACTTTTGCGATTTCCTTTGGATTATAGAATGGATCGCCCAGCACGGGATGGCCGGCAGCCGCAAGGTGAACACGGATTTGATGCGTTCGTCCGGTAGTCGGTTGGGCTTCCACAAGCGCAGTCTGTTGACTGGTCTGTAAAACGCGAAAATAAGTTTCTGCCTCCTTGCCGTAACGTTCATCGACCTTCATTTGGCCGACCGTTTCCGGTTTGGGTGATAATTTCATGCGGCACGGCCAGTTGGATTGCTTTGGTATCCCGTCCACCACGGCCAGATAAAATTTTTGGATGCGCCGGCTTTCAAATAATTCACTGTAACTCCGCATCGCGCCGGGGCTTTTGGCGAGTAGAAGAACCCCGCTGGTGTCGGCATCCAGCCGATGAATGAATCGGAGATACTTCAGACTGCGAGAACGCGCCCAGTAATCGCCGCCGGCGAGCGAGGATTGCAGCGCCAGTTGTAGATTGCGACCAGTCCGGTCCCAGGAATCGGGCGCGAGCAGCCACCCCGCCGGCTTGTCAATGGCGAGGACGGCGCGATCCTCGAACAGGATGGGGATGAGGGTGCCGTCGCCAAGTTCGATGTGCTTTGGTTTGGCCACAATTGGCAGTTCAAGCTTTAGCTGGTTGATTCGATGCGCTCAAGCGGAGAAAAAATACTGAAGCTCGAACTCCAACCGCCTTGGATCCGATCACGGTCAACCGGCGACACCGGACGCAACAACGCTGGCGTGCCGTCTCTCAGAAGGTTGCGAAACTGTCCGGGATCGATGCTCGCCGTCATCAATCACCCCCAACCGGGTTACAGTCCCTTCCCGATCATGTATTTCAGCAGATCGGCGACGCGGTTGCTGTAACCCCATTCGTTGTCATACCAGCTCACGAGCTTGAAAAAACGTTTGTTCAATTCAATGCCTGAGCCTTGGTCGTAGATCGACGAGGACTTGCTGTGGATGAAATCGCTGCTGACCACCTCATCGGTGGTGTACTCCAGAATGCCTTTGAGATAGGTTTCACTCGACTTCTTCATCGCGGCGGAAATCTCAGCGTAGCTGGTGTCCTTCACCGTTCTAACGGTCATGTCAACACACGACACGGTCGGTGTCGGCACCCGAAACGCCATGCCAGTGAGTTTGCCTTTGACTTCGGGGCAAACCAATCCAACCGCTCTAGCGGCACCTGTCGTTGAAGGAATGATGTTGATCGCGGCCGTGCGCCCGCCTTTCCAATCTTTTTTGCTCGGCCCATCCACGGTTTTTTGCGTGGCGGTGTAAGCATGAATCGTCGTCATCAACCCTTCTTCGATGCCGAAACCTTCCTTCAACAGCACATGCACCAGCGGCGCGAGACAATTGGTCGTGCACGAGGCATTGGAAATGATGTGGTGTTTGGCGGGGTCATACTTCTCGTGGTTCACTCCCATCACCACGGTGATGTCTTCGTTTTTACCCGGAGCGGAAATAATCACCTTCTTGGCGCCCGCCGCAAGGTGTCCTTTGGCCTTCTCGGCGTCGGTGAACAAGCCGGTCGATTCAATGACGATCTCCACGCCCAGTTGTTTCCACGGCAATCCGGAAGGGTCTTTGGCGCTGACCACATGAATGTCCGCGCCGTTCACCACCAGCACGTCGTCCTCGACTTTGTCGGGTGAGGATTTCCTTGAACTGACCGTGCCGTTGAAGCGTCCCTGGGTGGAATCGTATTTGAGCAGATAAGCGAGGTTGTCCGCCGGCACAATATCGCCGACGGCCACAACATGAACTTCCCTGTCCAGCAGACCTTGTTCGGCAATGGCGCGAAACACCAGCCGACCAATCCGACCGAACCCATTAATACCAACTTTAATTGCCATAATTATTTCTTTCTCTGTCCGACTAAAAGTCAGGGTCGGCATGTTAACGGCGAAGCCCGGAGCGTCAACGAAGAATTGTGAAAAGGGAGTCCCCGCACCGGCAATTAGTCGAGGCGCAGGTCGCGCGTTTCTAAATCAGTCTCCGCCCCGCACATCCCATGCATCACGGAGACCGTCGCCCAAGAAATTCAGCGCGAGCAGAGTCAGAACCATTAATCCGCCCGGGAACGCAATCAACCACCAGTAAATGCGAATTGCATTCATCTGGTCGGCGCCTTCGGCGATGAGCGAGCCCCAACTGGCCATTGGCGGTTGGATGCCCAGACCGAGATAACTCAGAAACGATTCATACAAAATGATCGCCGGCACGGTCAGAGTCAGATAAACGATGACCACGCCCCAGACGTTCGGCAAAATATGCCGGCGCAGGATGCGCGCATGATCGGCGCCAAGCGCGCGGCTGGCTTCCACAAACGCGCGGCTTCGCAGAGACAACACTTGTCCGCGCACGATCCGCGCCATTGTCAGCCACGAGACGGCACCCAGCCCGATAAACAAGAATAACAGCCGCGTCGTCTTCGCCAGTCCCGCCGAAGCAACCGTCGCCAGCCAGTTTTTCAACATCCCTTCAAGCGTCGTGATCAAAACGATCACAAAAATAATCGAAGGTAATGAATACAGAACGTCCACGATACGCATCATTGCGCTATCGACACGTCCACCCGCGTAACCGGCAATCGCCCCCCATAGAACGCCGATCACCAGGCTCACGCCCGCCCCAACGATCCCGACCAGCAATGAAATCTGGGCGCCGTAACAGACCCGCACAAGCAGGTCGCGCCCATGCACGTCCGTCCCAAACCAATGCTGCGCGCTGGGCAGCCGAAATTGCGCATCGGAGAGTGCGTCCGGTTTGTAAGGCGAAATCAATGGCCACAGCAGAATAAAAGCAACGACGGCTAAAAGAAAGCACGCGCTCAGGACTGCCAGACGATTCCGTTTGAATCGTCGCCAGGCTTTTTGGTTCGGACTTTGAGGGGATTGAGAGTTGAAGATTGAGGGTGGAGCGTTTTGGCCCTCGACTCTCGACTCTCGACTCTCGACTGGATCACTCATATTTCACCCTCGGATCAAGCAGAGTGTAGCCAAGATCCACCAAAAGGTTCACGACCACCAGCAACGTGGCGTAGAGAACCACCAGGCCGACGACCATCGTATAATCACGGTTCAACGAACCGTTCACGATAAACACGCCGATGCCCGGAAGCTGAAAGATATTTTCAATGACAAACGAACCGGTCAACAGGTCGGCGAGCAGCGGTCCAGAATACGAAACGACCGGCAACACCGCGAGTCGAAACGCGTGTTTGAGCAGCACGGCATTTTCACCCAGCCCCTTCGCGCGCGCCGTAGTGATGAATTCCGCCTGCATGGTGTTCAACATGCCTTCGCGCAAGAGACGTGCGATTTTGCCCGAGAAGTAGAGGCCGAGCGCAATGGTGGGTAGCATGACCTGACACGGCGAGCCCCACAACGCGACCGGCAGCAAACGCCACTTGATCGCGAAAAACATGATCAACAGCGGTGCCACGACAAAACCCGGAATGCAAACCGCCAGCACGGCCAGCACACTTCCCGCGTAATCTTCCCAATGCCCGCGCTTCATCGCGGTGATAAAACCGACCGGCAGGCCGACTCCCATCGCGAAACCGAACGCCAGCATTCCCAAGGTGAGCGAGACGGGCAGCCCTTGCGCAATGATGTCATTGACGGTGTGGTTGCGATACTTGAGCGAAGTGCCGAAATCGCCGTGTAAGAGGTCGTTGAGAAAACGGCCGTATTGTTTCCAGATCGGCTCATCGAGATGATATTTCTCCTTGAGATTGCGTTCGATTTCCGGCGACGCCGGTTTGCGCTCGCGATCAAACGGCCCGCCCGGCGCCAACCGCACCAGCACGAACGCCAGCAAGCTGATGATCAGCAGCAGCAGCGGCAGAAAAGCGAGACGGCGAAGAAAGTGCATGGTCACTTCGTCGTCGCAGCCCGCGTCAGCAGATTCTGCCTTTGGTGCCGGCCAAAAGAAAGAGCACGAGTCTCTGTACGCCCGCCGCCGCTGGAGATTTTGCGAATATCCTGCAACGGATGCTGATCCAGAATGTTTGGATAAATTCCCGCGACCCTGGCCGGGTCGTAATAGTTGAACCCAACATAGAAATAGAGCGGCACGATGGGCACCTCATCTTGGATCAAGAGCGTCTCCGCTTCCTGAAATATTTTTTCGCGGAGTTTCAGGTCGGTTTCCTTGTTGGCCGCGCGCATGAGTTCGTCGTAGCGCGCATGGCTCCAGCCGGTGCGGTTGTTGCCGTTGTTGCTCATGAACATGTCCAGGAACGTGTTTGCGTCATTGTAATCTCCAATCCAACTGGATTGTGATAGATCGTAATCGAGCTTTGATTGCACCGCATAAAAGACCTTGCGCTCGATTTGCTGAAGCTCGATTTCGATTCCCAACTCATCGCGCCACATTTGTTGCAACTCCACGGCGATTTTGGCGTGGAGTTTGGCNNGGCGCCACCGGCCGCGGCGAAGAATTTGTATTGAAACCGGGGAAAGCCTTTACCGCCCGGAAAACCCGCTTCGGCCAAAAGTTGCCGGGCCTTTTCAGGATTGAAGCCGAGTCCCTCCACTGATTGGTAATTGGCAATCCCCGGAGGCACGAAGTGAGAAGCGGGTTGCTCGCCGGCTTTCGTGATCTTTTCGACCAGCCGCTTTTTATCGACGACCAGCGCGAACGCCTTGCGGACGCGTGGATCGTCGAACGGTTTCCGCGTGACGTTAAAGCGGAAAAAGTAGGCGCCGAGGTAGGTGAACGTGTGATAGTCCAGCCGGTCTTTCAGATCGTCCAACAACTCGACTGGAATCAAGTCCTTGTCCCAAACGACATCCGCCGCGCCGGTTTCGTATAGATTCAGCGCCGTGTTCGGCGAGCCGATTGGCAGGAAATCAAAAATCTCCGTATGCACATTGGCGGCGTCCCAGTAGCGCAGGTTTTTGCGCATTCGGATCTTGTCGTTGATGCGCCAACTAACCAGTTCGTAAGGACCACTGGCGGGCAACGGCCGCACCATCAGCCAACGGTCACCGTATTTCTCAATAATTTTCCGTGGCACGACATTCAAGGTCGGAAACGCGCAGAGGTCGAGAAAGAAAGCGGTCGGGTTGATCAGTTCGACGCACAATGTGCGGGCATCCATCGCTCTCACGCCAACGAGCGATGAATCTTTTATCTTGCCGGCGTTAAACTCCTCCGCGTACTTGATGGGAAAAAGTTGGCCGGCATAATCGCTGGCCGTCTTCGGATCAAGGGCGCGAATCCATGAATAAACGAAATCGTCGGCCGTGATCGGTTCGCCGGTGGACCAAACTGCATTCGTCCGAAGATGAAATGCATAAACCTTTTTGTCCGGTGAAAGCTCCCACCGTTCCGCCAGATCGGGAATTGGGACGACGGTTTTTGGATGCAGTCGCGTCAGTCCAGCCCACAAACCCTGCGTCAGCCGCATCTCGGAGAGACCGGTGATGATTGCCGGGTCGAGTGACTCCGGCTCGTTACCGTTGACGATGATCAAGTCGGCAGGCGGTTCGGACTTCCGGCAGCCGGTCAGCAGCAATGCCGCAGGCACAATGCAACAGGCAGAAAGTAAGCCGAGGAAACACGACCTTTGCCTGCCAACCTCTGACTTCTGCCCTCTGACGCTTCCCTTGTGCTTTTCACGTTGGGCGTTGGTCGGCGGCTTCATGACCCGTGGCTATTTTGGTGGAGTTGTTGCCGGCGGCGCAGACGAATCGGTTGTCGGCGCAGTCGCAGGAGTTACGGGCGTTGGAGTCGGAATTGTGATCAAGTTGGTGCTGGGTGTGGCCACGGCGGTCGGAGTCGCCGCGCTTTGACCAGCGGCGGTGGCGGACGCTTCTTTCACTTTCTTTTGAAACTCCGAATCATCTTTCGGGTTATGGCGCGCGTACAAAATCGGAATGAAGAGCGAGAGCGAAAAGAACACGGTGGCGGCATACCTGGTGATTTTGGTCAGCGCGTTGCCTGATCCGGCACCGAACAAGGCATCGGTCGCCCCGCCACCAAAAGCCACGCCGGCACCCGCCTCTTTTTTCGGCAGTTGAATAAGCACCAGCAAAATTAGCAGCAGACTGTCGAGCACCAACACGACCGTCAAAAAACCAATAAAGAAACTCATATTATTATTTAGATCGAATTTTTAATGATGTCCGCAAAACTTCGGGCTTCCAACGACGCGCCGCCCACCAGCGCGCCATCCACATCGGGCTGGCTCATCAACTCACGGGCGTTGGACGGCTTCACACTGCCACCATATTGGATGCGAACCCGGCGGGCAACTGTTTCGTCGAACAACTCCACCACCAACCCGCGAAGGTACGCGTGCGCCTCTTGCGCCTGCGCGGCGGTGGCGGTTTTGCCCGTGCCAATGGCCCAAACCGGTTCGTAAGCGATGATGGTTTCCTCCATCTGCTCCTTGCTCAGGCCGGCCAGGCAACCGTTTACTTGGGTCTCCAAAACTGAATTCGTTCCTCCCGCCTCGCGTTCGGCGAGGGTTTCGCCCACGCAAACAATGGGTTTGAGCGACGCGGAATGCGCCGCCAGAAGTTTTTGTGCGATCAAGGCGTCCGTTTCCTTTTGATACTGCCGGCGTTCCGAGTGGCCGAGTATGACGTAGCGCGTGGAAAATTCCTTCAGCATGCCGGCGGCGATCTCGCCTGTGTAAGCGCCAAAGTTGTGCTCGCTCATGTCTTGGGCTCCAAGCCGGATGCTGGAGTCGAGAATCGATTTGGAGACTTCTGCCAGGGCGGTGAACGGCGGGCAGACCACGATGTCCACCTCCCTGACGTTGGCCAGATCGAGTTTGAGGTCATGCACCAGGTCGAGCGCCTCGGCCACGGTCTTGTTCATCTTCCAGTTGCCGGCGAATATCAGTTTGCGGTCTTTGTCCATAATCAATTTATTCGACTGAGAATATTACTTGTCGTTCAGCACGGCAACTCCCGGCAACACTCTGCCTTCCAGGAATTCCAAACTGGCACCGCCGCCTGTGCTTGTGAACGTAACCTGATGGCTCAATCCCGCCTGATTCAAGGCTTTCACGCTGTCGCCGCCACCAATAATGCTCTTGGCACTATTTTTCTGCGTCGCTTCGACGACGGCTTTGGCGACCGCAAATGTTCCCTGCGCAAAACGCGGGTCTTCAAAAATGCCCATCGGACCATTCCACAGGATGGTTTTGGCTCCCGCGATGACTTGACCATAGGTCTGGATCGTGGCCGTGCCAATATCGACACCTTCCTCGGTGTCGGGAATATTCGGTTGCGAGTTGAGCCGCGGGTTTTGCAATTCGATGATCGGCTTGCCTTTCTTGTTGAGCTTGTCGGTTTTGACGGGCGTGGCAACGGTATTGTCGGTCGGAATCAGAAACTGCACGCCTTTGGCCCGGGCTTTTTCCAGAGCGGCTTTGGCCATCTCAACTTTATCCAGTTCAACGAGCGATCGCCCGACTTTCAGCCCTCGTGCCAGCTTGAAGGTGTAGGCCATCGCGCCACCGATGAGAATCGTGTCCGCCTTTTCCAGCAAACGGCCAATCACATTGATTTTGTCGGAAACCTTCGCGCCGCCCAGAATAACCACAAACGGGCGCGCCGGATTTTCCAGTTCACCGCCCAGGAACTTCAACTCACGCTCCATCAGCAAGCCGGCAGCGCACTTACCGCCACGTCTGGCAATGATTTGCGCCACGCCTTCGGTTGAAGCGTGAGCGCGGTGCGCGGCGCCGAATGCATCGTTCACATAAACATCAGCGACCCTCGCCAGCTTCTCGGCAAAGGCGGGGTCATTCGCCTCTTCCTCCTGGTAGTAGCGGACGTTTTCGAGCAGCAGAACATCACCGGGTTGCAACACGCCAACGGTCTTTTCGACTTTCTCGCCGATGCAATCATCGACAAACGCCACCGGTCGGCCCAGCAAGTCCGCCAGTTTGGCGGCCACGGGACGCAGTGACAGCGACGGTTCGCGTTGCCCTTTGGGACGACCGAGATGCGCGGCCAAGATGATTTTGGCGCCTTGCTTGATCAATAGTTCCAGTGTGGGCAACGTCTCCCGGATGCGGGTATCATCGTTGATGACCATTTGCCCGCCCTTCTCTTCCATCGGCACGTTGTAATCGACGCGCACCAGGACACGTTTGCCGCGAACATTGAGATCGTTAACCGTCAGCTTTGCCATAGGTAAGCAGGGGCGAGAGGATAGCGAAGCCGGCCGATGAGTCAAAGGCGAATTGAATCGAGAAAGGCGGGCAAAAGGAGATTGGCACTCGGTGAGTTCAAACCGAGACTTGGTTCAAACAGCGGTGGATGACGTCAAATGCAAACACGCCCATCATCGCCACGCAACATCCCAGTTTGACGATGGCCCCGCCCAACAAACCGAGCGTCGCACCCAAACCGGCCGGTCCGCCTCCTTGAATTTTCGGTCGCCGGCCATTTCAAACACGATGGTGCCGAGAAACGGGCCAAGCAAAATTCCCCGGCCCGGTCTCTCCGAAGTAAAGACGATGCCCGACAGCCGCGAGCAAGACCAACAGCGTGCTGGGGACACTTGGCAAAATACTCCCGGCCAGACCCACGTACATGATCAGCAACGCGAGCGACAGCCCAATGATTTATTCCGCTGTCATGAACCAACGTTACCAGCTTTTGAGCGGATAGAACGGCGGACCAGGATCAATTCACCTTTTCACCCGGATGATAAGTCTTGGAGGCGTGCGCCACCACGTCTTTCCAGTAGAAGGGGGATTCCTTGAACTTGCGTTGTGAAAGGAGTTGCGCCTGGTCGAAAAAGTGCGAGGATGCCGGGTCGCTGCTGGCACCGTAATCGAGGAGGGTTTTGGCGCGAATCGTCTTCTTCCCGAATTCGAACACGCCCATGAAGCTGTTGCCCACCACGGCATAGTGCTTGTGGCGTTCGATACTTCCCGGTATCGGCGGTGTGTAATATTGCGTGAAAGCGACGCCCAGGGTGCCAGGGATGCCGGCTGTTGGCACACTCGGCAACTTGTCGCTGAATGGGACCCTGGCAAGATCCGCCACGTTGGAATGTCGTTGCAGGCGGTAAATGTCGCCCCACGCCATCTTCCAACTGCCGTAAATTTTCTGCAGCTTCTCCGCAGCCGTCACGAGCGCTTTGAATTGGGCTTTGGGATTGTTGATCATTTCCGGCTTGAGGCTTTCTTTCGTGGCGAAACCCGGCCCGACCAGTTCCTCATACCATTGGACACAGAGGCTTGCTTGAGTGGAATTCACGCCACCTCGGCAATCCCAGTCCAGCAGATGAGTGAGGTACGGTTCCACCTGCCGGGCCAGGTCCGGTTCGCTCTGCTTCAATTCTTCAAACTGCATTTTGTATTTCGGCAATTCGGTCATTGCCCAATACATGGTCGTGTCCAGGCACACCTTCTGCCATTGCTCGAACGTTACGTCGTGGAGGTTTCGCAAGAGGTAGCGCGCCATTTTCGCCCGGCGCTTGTCGTCGTTTTGCTCCTTTCGCTGGATCATGTAGGCAGGATAATTTCCCGGGAACGGATTGCCATCGTCGGTGGTGGTGAATGGCGTCTGGTTGCAGCTTTGAACAAAACCCGAGATCGGATTCAACACGCGCGGCAGTTCGTTGAAGGCGTGATAGCCCTGCCACTCGGTACGGGGATTGTCGCCATCCAGCGGTTGCTCCGCTTCGAAGGTTGGGTCGCGTTTGGGCACAATGCCGTTGTAGAGGTAGAGAATGTTTCCGTCGCGGTCGGCGTATACCACGTTGTAGATATGCTGTTCCAGGTGGGACATGGCGCCGAGGAACTCGGACACGTTTTTCGCCTTGAGCATCTGGAGCGACTGGCGCGGGTAAAAGGCTTCGCGGAATCTGGCGATGTTCACCGCGATTTGTTTCGTGTCATTGATTTTCTCGGCAATCGGGCCGTGGTGCGTCTTGCGAAAAGTCACCGGGCGCTCGGTCATGCCTTTGGCCGTTTTAATTTTGATGATGTCCTGCCATTCGGTCGCCGTGCGGTAACCATCGCCATACTTGTAGTTAAGCGGATGGCCTGGGTCGTCAAAAGTTTCCTGCCAGGCATCGCCGGTGTTGGGTTTGTTGACGGTGAAGGTCCAACCCGCGTTTTCGTTGTGTCCAATGGTCGGCATCGGACTGCCGAAAAATGTGGCCCCGGAAAAATTCAAACCCTCGCCGCTGTGAAGGTGCGCTTCGTAAAATTGGCCAAAACCGTAATAGGGCTGGTGCGGGTTGGAATAGAGCATCGTGGAACCATTCTTCGTCCGGCTGGGAGCGATGGCGTAAGCGTTGCTACCAATGAATTCTGCGTCCGTCGATTCCCCGTTTTGAGCAAGGTCGAATTTGGAACTGTGGGTTCCCTGGTAAATGGTTTGCAACAAGACCTGGCGCCCGAACGCCATCAGATGCCAGGGCTCAAATCGTTCCAGCAGGCGCAGTTTGACGCCCGGATTTTTTTCCACGTAATAGTTGATCCCGGCGACAAAGGCAGCGCACAAGGCGCGATCCTTGGGCGGCAGTTTCCCGAAATCCTCCCGCGCCAGCCGCGGCACCTCGAACAATCGATTCAACCAATCGCCGTGGTAGGCGGCCTCGCCGTTCAACTCGCTGGCCCGTCCCAGACCGCCGGCGTATGATTCTTCAAGCTGCCACAAATAATCCTCGGCCTGGCAGTAGGCGAAACCAAAGATGACTGATTCATCGGTGGGGCCGTCGATGTGCGGCACGTCATACTGATCACGGTGGACGGTCACACTCCGGGCCAAAGCCGCCGGATCAACACTGGCGGCGGACGGTTTGTCGCCTGCAGAAACTGGCGCCAGCAGTTCGACCGTCAAAAGAAAAATCAGCACCGGGACTAACGGGGTCGGAAAATGTTTGCAACCCCAGCGGCTGACACTGTGAATGGCGCGATTGTTTTTCATTTTAAGGGTCGAACTGGTGAGTCATTCCTATCACAACGAATCGAATTGTCTGCAAGAATGTTCTGGTGTCGCCGGTTGCATCATGAACTAAACGACCGTCCCTTTCGGCTTTACTTCGATGACGCCACTGATTTTCCAGCCGGCGTTTTCTTTCTGCAAAAAATATTGGTAATGAACGACGCGACTCGATACCCCTTCAATTTCCGCGTTCACCACCGCCTCCTCGCCGTTGTCGAGGACCACGCCGAACTCCGCCGATTTGAATTGCGCGATGGCCGCATACCCGGTTTTGACCATGCGCTCGAGCGCGACTAATGGATATTGGGCTTTGATGCCAGTCGCGGCGAACGTGTAGGCCGTCACGTAATCATCGTCGCGGAAGGCGGCGAGTTGGGACTTGATGATTTGCGTGAGTTCTTTTCGCATCGGCTCTTCGGTGGGTTTAAGCGCGATGGGAGAAACGTGTCGGTCGGCGTTCGACTCGGTGTAACTGAATGGGGCCTCCGCATCCTCGACGGTATGAAACCATCGGTACAAAAACAAAACGCCAACACAGCCGAGCAAGATCACCGCCAATCGAGTGGTCGAGTTCATCCGTAGCTTCATTACAAGAGGCGGCTGGCTCGAAGGTTGAAATTGATGATAAATGTNNGATCCACTTCGGTGGATTGACTTTTTGACGAACTCGCCGGTTCGTACCTGGCCACAAAGAAAGCCGGGCCGATGACCAAAACCGCGAGCAAAAGGAAATGGCCTGTTGCCAAGGCAACCACACTCTTTTCTGAAGTCGGCTCATCATCAGGTCAGGTCCGCATCGGGCGAACAACGAGACAGTAACCAAATATAAATCCGAAAGCAAGGAAACCGAGTAGCCCTGAAT
>PLJQ01000507.1:3439-11054 GCA_003140275.1 Limisphaerales bacterium | reverse complement strand
GTTTATAAGTGCCGACGGTGGTGGACGGGGTTTCCGCTGCTGCGACTGTGAGACTGGTGAGCAAAGCCGCCAAAGATGATACGGCAGAAAAATGATTTCGCATGGTGACGTTGGTAAAATTTGTTTAGGGGACGCAGCATCGCGGTTTTAGTTCGACGATTCAATCAGAAATCGGATGGTTGCGACTCGCCGTCACACCTCGTTATTTCCAGATTTGACGCCGTCGAGCATGGCTTCCAGAATTCATTCGTGAGCGCCAAGAACCACGCATCTGCAATGAACCTCTGCGTGAGAAATCCCGTGAGGATTTTGTTGTTGGGAGTGCTGTTGTTTCTTCCCATTTCCGGACAGGGTGAAACGGGGAACAAAGCTCCAACGCTCATCCTCAACGAAGATGACAGTCATTTTTTTGGCTCGCGTTCAGCCGGGCAGATGACCATCGAGGGACTTCACGCCTTCGCTGACCCATATGCGAACACCGCAGTGTCGCATCTTTTTCTATGTCCCAACGCGATGAAAGCCAGCTATCGCAGCAAGGTGCGGGATGCCATCTGGGAATTGAAAGATGGCCGGAAGCCGCCGCAGGAGGAGTTCGCGAAGAAATGGGTTGAGAACGCGCGGCTGCTGGATGAACGCGGTCTGGATCCGTACGCGGTGTGGATTGCCCGGTGCCGGGAAAGGAAGATTTCCCCGTGGCTGTCCATGCGGATGAACGATATCCACAACGTGGATGACGTGGACAATTACATCCACAGTTCGTTCTGGCGGAAACATCCCGGCTATTGACGCGTGCCCGGCGGCGGCGGGTGGACGGACCGCGCGTTGGACTACGGCATCCCCGAAGTCCGCGAACACGCGATGGCGTTCGTCCGGGAGTTGCTGGAACGCTACGATCCTGACGGCCTCGAACTGGACTGGATGCGGTTTGGCTACCATTTCCGGCCCGGAAAAGAAGCCGAGGGCGCGGCTCTGTTGACCCGGTTCATGCGCGAGGCACACAGTCTGACCCGGCACTGGTCGGAGAAACGCGGCCATCCCATCAAACTCGGCGCGCGGGTGCCGACGCACCCGGACGCGGCAAAGGGTCTGGGCATGGATGGGGTAACGTGGGCTCGTGAAGGCCTCGTGGATATGCTTGTGCCGACGCCGTTCTGGGCCACGACTGATTTTGACATCCCGATCGAATTGTGGCGGGAGCGAATCGGTAGCGCCGCGAAGAACATCGTCCTGGCCGCGGGCGCCGAAATTCTTGTGCGGGCGTATCCGTCGGCGAAACCCATCGAGGAAGACATCACTTCAACCCGGGGATTTGCCGCCGCCTGCCTGTATCGCGGCGCGGACCAGATCTATCTGTTCAACTACATGGATCCCGGCCCGATGAACGGTGGCAAGGACGCTTACCGAACTGTGCTTCAGGAAGGTTTGAGCCTGGAAATCGCCACGCAAAAACCACGCCGGCATGTGGTCACTTACCGCGACACCGTTGCCCCTGGCATGTCGAGTGACGTGGTGCTGCCGGTGGACGGTCTGAAGAAAGGCACATTCCGAATTTACAGCGGACCCGCGCCCAAGAAAGCCGACATACTGGTGGTTGCAGGCCTGCCCCAGGCTGAGGGGATGGCGCAAAGCAAATTCGAGATCACGATCAATGGTAAGAAATGCAGTCCGGCATCGGACCTCGCCGATCTGTCCCTGTTCTCTGGCGTCGCCCGGGCCGTCCAGCATCAATGCTCCCCGGATTCACTCCGCGACGGCTACAACGAAATCCAAATCAAGCAACTACCCGGCGAACCGCAACAGGAAATCGTCTGGGTGGAATTGCGGATTGTGCCGCGGTGAACTTCAGTGTCCCGCCGGTTCAGCGCTCATCGCAAACCGCAAGACTCCGCCCTTTTCGATCTCCCCATGACTGATCCACGTACGGTCGAGCGGAATGTCATTCAGCCATACCTTTTGCACGTACCGATTGGTCGGCGACCAGTTCTCCGCGATAATCACCAACGGGTTGTTCTTCAACTTCACTTGTGCCTTCTCGAACAGCGGCGCGCCAAGCTGATACCTGTCCGAGCCGGCCACTGGATAAAAGCCCAGCGCGCTGAAGACATACCAGGCGGAGAGCGTTCCGGCGTCGTCGTTGCCGTCCAACCCGTCGTAGTCGTCGCCGTACTTGTTGTCCATGATCCAGCGTGTCCACTTTTGCGTAAGATCCGGCCGGCCGGCGGCGTTGAACAGATACGCCGCGGGCAGATCGGGTTCATTGCCGTGCCAGTAATAAGAGCCAGGACTCCGCGCGCCCATCGTCGGATCCGACTTGGCGAAGAAATTGTTGAGTTCCTCGACGAAATAATCGCGACTCTTGAATAGCGAAATCATGCTTTCTGCGTCGAACGGTGCCGCCCAACGCCACTGCAACGCGCTGCCCTCGACGTAATCCTTCGTGAACTTGCCCCCGAGATCCATGTAAGTCAGGAGCAGCGGCTTGAATGGCTCTACAAATTTCCCCTGCGCATCGCGCGGTTGAAAGTATTGGGTGTTGGTGTTCCAAAGATTCCGATAAAACTGAGAATGCTCCCGGAAGAGTACCGCATCTTCGCGATGGCCAAGCGATTCCGCCAACAGCGAAATCGCATGGTCGGCCCAGGCGAACTCCAGGGTGCGGGAGACGGACCTCTCCACCAAACCGGCCGGACAATACCCGTACTGCAAATAACGCTCTACACCTTGCCGGCCCGAAAAGGCCGCGCCCGGTGGAGTGGGCGCGAGGGCGGTGCGCCTCATCGCCTGGTACGCCTGTTCAACGTCGAAGTTTCGTATGCCTTTCAGATAGGTGTCCGCGATCAAGATGTCGGCGGGCGTGCCGAGCATCGAATTCGAGTAGCCGTGTCCCGATGGCCAGCGGGGAAGCCACCCGCCTTGCTCCAGCATTTTCACGAGCGATACCACCATGTCCCGCTGATCCTTGGCCGCAATCAGCGTGTAAAGCGGATGAACGATCCGAAAAGTGTCCCAGATGGAAAGGTCGGTGAAGTATCTGAAGTCCGAGGTCTGGTGAACCTTGCGATCAAATCCCAGATAATCGCCGTTCGCGTCGTTGAAAACGGTGGGCATCTGGAATACGCGGTACAGCGCGGTGTAGAAAATCCGCTTCTGTTTTTCCGTGCCCCCTTGGATCTTGATCAACGACAGCTTGTCTTCCCACGCCCGCTGCGCTTCGGCCAGAATGGCGTCGAAGTCCTTGGTACCGGCTTCCGTCTCCAGATTGGCCCGCGCGTTCTCGATGCTTACGTAGGAAATTGCCAGTTTGAGTGTGACGATCTGCGGATGGCTCGCGACCGCAAATTCCAGATCAACGCCGACACCATCACCCTCAGCCGTTGTTTGGTTGGGGAAAACCGTATCGTTTTGCCACGTGCCGAAAGAGGCAAACGGCTGGCTGAACCGGGCGACGAAGTACGCCTTGATCCCACCGTATCGCGCGGCAAACGTTCCGAACGTCCGCACCGCACCCTCAACCTCTTTGGCCTCGGGCAGCACCCGTAACTTTCCTTCGCTGCTCTTGCGGCCACCCAGAGCATTCATCACATCGAGCAGGAGATGCGGCGTCTTGCCCTGGCTGAACGTGTAACGATGAACACCCACACGCGGCGTGGCGGTGAGTTCGACCAGCGTTCCGATTTTCGGGAGCTTGACCGCGTAGTAACCGGGTGAAGCGAGTTCCTCACTATGCGAAAAGTTCGTAGTTTGGCTTTGGCGGTAGCTCTTGGGCTGAACCGGTTCAGCCGCCGGCACCACGAGGAAATGTCCGCCATCCGTTGCGCCGGTGCCGCACAACCGCGTGTGACTGAACCCGAGGATTTGATCATCGCCATAGTAGTAGCCGGATGTGTTGAGCGCCCGTTTGCGGACTAACACAGACACCGTCTCCGGGCCGAGGCGGACCATCCCGAACGGCACCATCGCGCCGGGAAAGTTATGACCGCACACCCACGGATAGCCGCCGGTGCCGATGAAGGGATTCACGAATCGCCCCAACTCTTTCGGTTGAACCTGCGTCTGAAGCCCGCCCGGCTTGGCCCCGACAATGCGGTTGTGTTTGAAAACCAACGCTCCGACAAACGCCGCGCACGACAGTACAACCACCAGGACGAAGTAGAGCGCAACTCTCAGCAGCCGTTTCCACCAAGGCTGCTTCCCATTCTCCCGGTTGGTGCGGACAGGATTCTCTTTGTCGTCGCCAGTCATCATTGCGGATAGATGTTAATGAAGTCCGTCGGCTTTGAAACCATTAATACGCGCTGCCTCAAACCGGTTCGCAGTCGGGTTTGGGGCCAAACGACCGGCACCGAAAACGTCCCTCCGCTTGCTGATCAGTGCGAATTTCCACACACGACTTTCGATCCTAAAGCCGCAAGAGGCGCAGCCCGGAGGCCATCTCCGCACCGGTCAGCTCGCGCCCTTGCATCCACAAGCGCGCTCCTGTAATAGAGGCTTCATGCGTGCAACCGTCCCATCTGCCATCAGTCACGCAAGCAGCGTGAGGGTGGCCCTCTTGTTCCTGGTGATCATCATGTGTGCGTCCTGCAGGGAGCCGGCAAACAGCACGCAGCGGGCAAATGCCAATCCGGCTGGCAACTCGAGCGCGGCCGTCCGCAATTCAAACGTTGTCATCCGGAGTGTCCAAGTTTCACCTAAGTTGCCAGCCTATCGCTTTGTCCTCACACGGGATCCCGCCGCCAGCGATACTCCACAAGGCATGCAGCACGTCGGTCGAATCGACATTTTCGCGGGGAACTCGTCGAAGGTGCTCCAGAGCATCGACGTGGAGGGTACCGATCCACATTGGTTCCAAGAGTCGTTCCATACGCTGGACATCAATTTCGATGGCTACCAGGACTTCGCCGTCGTGTATGAAGTCGGGGGGAAATGGTCGAGCGATAGCTACTGGCTGTTTGACCCGCGATCGGGCCGCTACATCACCAACGCGCTCACCGCCGAGTTGAAAGAGCTGATGCCTCTTGAACTGAAGGTGGATGCGCAGAAGAAGGAAATCCGAATCTCGTTTTTTTCAGGCCCCTGTCCAAGTTCATTCGAGATCTACCGGATAGAGAACGGGCATCTGGTTTTAATGGAGTCGGAGATCCACTCTGCAACAAAACCGGGGCGATGCCTGGTGGAGAAGCGAAAACGGATCGATGGAAAATTAACACTGATCGAAGTCAGCGAGCTGAAACATGAGATCTCACCTTAGCCGCACCGATTGTGCGGTGTGAAAAGTCAAACGGCGGAAGCGGTTGGCAGCCGAAACCCCATCGACCCGTTCTTCCACCACGCCAGGCTGCCGTGCCCATTGCGACTCATTCCTTTAACAACCACACTTCGCTGACGCGCGATTGCTGTCGCCAGTTGAGACGCGCTTCGTCCGGCAGCGGGTCAAACGTCAAAACCAGTTTGCCGTCTTTGAGCAGGTTCGCCGGCAGGGGGAATTCCTTGAACTCGCCGATGTCGTGCCGGGCATCCCGTGTCGGGGTCAGGAGTTGGCCGTTGGCCCGCAACTTCGCCTGGCCATAACCGGTCAGACGCACCCGATAGGAGGCGTTCGGGTCGAGCTGGTGATACGCCAGGCCCAACGGCCAATCCATGCTGGTCTGCCAGGAAAGTCGCTTGCGGCTCGAGCCTTCCTCCCACCACCAAAAACCGGGATTCGGATTTTTTTCCATCATCGGATCGGTGTTGAGTCCCTCGCCGCGGATGACGTGGGGCGACTTGGCGACGTTCCCGACTTCATCGTAGAAGCTGCCCGCGCCGGGAGTTTCCCACGTGCGAATCAACTCCAGGCCTTGGAGCTTGTCGGCTTCGTTAGCCAACTTGCGAATACGGGCGAATTCGTCCTCCAGCCACCAGCGGTTGTTGAGCGGGTGATCGACGAAGTCCAGCACGGCACCGCGCTCATGGCCGCTGGCCTGGTAGAGCGGAACGCTCGTTTGCAATTTGATCGATTTGAACAACTCCGCGCACAACTGTCCAATGCGCGCCCGCCATTCCTTTTCGACGGGTTGTGTAACCGCCCGTTGCAAAACCGCGAGCGCAGCGTCCACGGCGGCTTCGGCGCCGCTCTTCGGGGCCGCAGCTAGAACGCCGTTGGCTTCGTGTTCCAATTCCGATTCGTAAAGCTGCCGATGCCGGGTGTAGGCGTCATAGTAGGCGCGCAGCAGGCAAAGTTGCCAGCGCCAGTTGCCGCGCAGTTCCGGCGCTTTATGTTCGAGTCGTTGCCACAGCGCGAGGGTGCCGTCCACGCTGCCATTGCCGGCCAGCGGGCCTTCCCAGTTTTTTTCCAGCGCGAGAATACCGTCGGCGGCCGACTCCGCAACCGCCGGACCGAAGAAGAACCGGGAGTATTGAATGAGGATTTCACGGGCCTCGAGGCCGGCGTCCCATCCCGACATGCTCCAAACAGTTTTGTTCACGTCATCGTGGACGCCGTCGGAGTAGGAAATAAACCCGCGGGTGTAAGGGCCGAACCAGTTTTGAACCAGCTTGTAGAAAACGGGCCGCGGATTCGCGCACTCGCGGCCCAGGGTGAATGCGAACGCCGGGTCCCACCAGGTGACCTCAAACTGGCAGCGCACCGTGTGCGTGATGTCCGGGTAGTCGCGCAATCCGTAACGTTGTGGCAGGCGCGCCCGCGTTTCCGGAATCGGCGGACTGCTCGGCCCGGCCACGAGACCGCCCAGCCAGTCGGGCATTTTCCCGTTGATCCAGGTGTGGACGAAATCCACTTGTGGCTTCTCGAAGCCCTGCATCGAGAGCCAGATTTTTGCGTGCGGATGGTGACTGGTCAGCAGGCGGGACAAATCCTCCAAATAGGGCACCACCAACTCAGGTGCATTATCGCCGGGATCACCGCCCGGAAAGAAAACGCCGTCGAGCCGCGGGCAGTCGCGAAACAAGGCCTCGTGCTTCGCCAAATATTCCTTCCGTTTGGCGGTGTCCTTGAGATCGAAATCGGCCGGCGTCCAGATCCAATAATCCATCTCGTAGCGCGCGCAGATTTCGCTGAGCCTGCGGTTCATCACGTCGCGCGGCAGCGGCATGTGCGGACTTTTCCTCTCGTCCTGAAACGGGATGCCTTCAATGCTGTTCGCGCCAAACAAGGCCAGTTCGCGAATGTATTGTTCGAACTGCTTGTCGTCCCAACCGTCGTAGCTGTTGGCCGTGGCGCGATAACCGAGTTGGTGGCCGCGAATCGGCTGGACCGGCGCCGTGGCGATGTCGAGATTAGGCGGGAGGCTGGCGGAACCTTTGGCCCAGTTCAATGATCTTAGAAATTGGCCGACGCCGAACAACGCGCCGCGCGAGTCCGCACCATGAATCCACACGACGGTCGGCTGTGTCGCCTGCCCTTCGACGATCAAACGAAATCCTTCCGGGCGAAGCTCCGGTAAATTGGCGCCGTCGCGTCTCGGGGGTGATTTGCGCCGGCCAGTGTCGCCGGCACCCGATGAAATGGCTATGACAACGCCACGCTGAGGCCACTCGGTGGTGATCGGCCAGTTCAAACCCGTCCGCTTTTTCACTTCTTCCACCAGCACGCGCGCCGCCGTTTGCTCGGCGGGAG
>PLJQ01000507.1:0-3338 GCA_003140275.1 Limisphaerales bacterium | reverse complement strand
AGGCCGCCGGCCTGCGGTGTTCGGCGGCCCGCCGAACACTCCGTACGTCAAACTATTCTATCAGCGCCAGGTCAAGCTGTCGCCGGGCCAGGGTTTGGGCGGGCCACCTAAACCGGCGCGCAAGCCGCGTGCGCTCCCCAATCAATCAAGTCGCTCCTCCAGAGTCTCCTTTTCCAACGCCAGGTAGAGTTCAATCAACTCGTCGGCAATCCGCAGATTGTATTCGTCCCAACCCGACCAGGGCTGGCGCATTATCGCCGACTGAAAGATGCCTTTGCGTTCGAGCAGACGTTTGAAGAAAGCGATCGAGAGGCCGATCTCCTGGTTCGTGAAGGCGAGCACGGGAACAAGCCGGCGAAAAATACGGACGGCTTTTGCCCGATCATCACCGGTATGCGCCCGGCAAATTGCGGAATAGACCGCGACCATGGAGCTTTCTGGAATCAGCGCGTCCACCTCGCGATCCAGCGCTTCGATCATCTGGGGAACGGCCCAACCGCCGGCGATGAAGAACTCGGGCCCCAACGCCTGGCGCACGGCTGTGTATTTAGGCCCGGCTGGAACCGTTTCAATTTTCACTCCGGCCAAAGTTGGAACGAGTTCCTTGAGCCGGATGAGAGTTGGCATCGAAAGCCCCGGACCATTCCATTCCAAATCCTGGATGATCAAGGGCAAATCGGCGACCGCGCTGATCGCCTGGAAAAAGCCGGGTATCTCCTCCGGACGTGAGTAAAGCGTCGCCGGAACGGCCACGAGATATGCGATGGCGTTTGCTTGCTCCGCCATCCGCGCAAAGTGCCGGCACTCCTCGATATCCCGGCTGGACGCACCGACGATGAACGGCGCGCGTTCGCCCACCGTTGCGGCCACGAGCCGGATGATTGCTTCCCGCTCTTGTCGCGACAGAAAATCCACTTCACTGGCGACGACCGGAGCCAGGAAACCATTCGCGCCGTCACGCAACGCGGTTTCGATCAGCTTGACCAGACTGGCGTCGTCCACCGCGCCAGCGGGAGTGAACGGCGTTTGCAGCACGGAAATGATTCCGCGTGGAAGGTTCATGGACATTTAACGACTGACAAAAGCAAAATTGTTTGCGTCCAGCCAGTATCAAATAATCCCAACCGGATCAATCGACGAACAACGCGAAGGGGAGCGCGAGCATTTGTCAGTGTGCCAACACCTGACAAGACCGCATTTCAACCGCCGATGAACGCCGATATACGCCGCACGAGCCGCGCTTCATTTTTTTTTGCCAGTTCGTGTTCCCACACGCGCTGCACCCGCCAGCCCGCGCGCCGCAACCTGCGCGTCACGAGCTGATCACGCGCCTTGTTGCCGGCAAGTTTCTTCTGCCAGAACGCGCGATTGTTCTTTGGCTTCGTCGCGTGCTTGGGACAGCCGTGCCAGAAGCAGCCATCCACGAAGAGTGCGAGCCGCACCTGCCTGAAAACAAAATCCGGTTTCACGCGAAAGGCAGGGCGCGTCACTCCGTGCGCGCCGCTGTTCCGCATTCCGCGTTCCGCAATCCGCACTTGAAAATGCCTCCTCCATCCCGTGATGCGATGCCGACGCAACAACCGCGCCAACGCCAGTTCCGTTTCCTTGTTCCCGCGCGAGCGAATGCGCGACATCACTTCCGACCGCTTTGCCTTGGTGAAAACGTCAGGCATCAAACTTTGGAGTAGTACATAGTACAATTAGGTGGCCAAGGCTGACCGCCGACCAAAACTGGCTTGATTTACCTTGATTTGGTTTGATTCAGTCGGATTTAGTCGGATTCGGTCGGATTAATTCCAACCCGGGAACCACCGGCGCGGCAAAACCATGATCCGAGCCCCATCCCTGCACTTCACCCGCAGACTGCCTGCCGGCCGGCTGCAAAGCTCGCACCACCACCGCGCTGAACCCAGCATATCCTGGTCGCCCGACCACAAAAAGACAAAAGTTGAGACCGTTTAGCCTTGGTGAAAACGTCAGCCATTTCAATTCAACAACGGATGGACTCAGATGTACACGGATTCGTACCAACTCAACAAAATCTCAGCCGTTTGCTTGCTTGGCAGCTTGGTAAATCAATTTGGCGTCTCCAAGTGTCCGAGACGAAATACCGACATACCAGGCATTCATGCGTTTGTCCCACGATCTGACCTTGGTGAATTTAATCCACGATAACTGATAAATGGATTCAAGCGACCAATCTTCGGCGAGTTTCACGATCACGACATACTCAAACAATTGCTTCTCGCGGTCTTGTGCGTCGGGATAGATGGTTCCCGTTTTCTTCGCGCGGCAAACCGTCTTGATTGAGTAACGCTCTCCGTCACGGGAATTGGCATCCACATTCTTGGTGCCGCGTTGTGCCGGGTGAAGTTTTGGAAGTCCGGGAGTCTTGCGAAAATGCTCGATGACCAAGCTCTCACCCACGCCGCCGACAGAAAACGCGATGTTTCTTCTCCGCATCTCTGCATCCAGACGAGCGCGCAACAGAACTAAATCATCATCCGAAATTCTTGCCAAATCTCCATGGAGATTGGCTTTGCTCGGTTTTGGGTAGCGACTCATAGCTTGGCGGGGGGAGTGGGCGGTGTGTGGGAGATTGCGGCACGCGTCACGATAGCAGCTTGAAGGCGATTTAGAACGACATCCTTGTCGATGTCCGGTGTTCCGAGCCTGCCGAAATAGCGCGCAAACCTCGCGAGGACAGCTTCCGCGAATGGACTGTCCAGCGAAGCAACGACTTCTAACTTGGCTAAATCCTCCAGAGAAACGGCTCTCAGTCGTTGAAAATCCACAATTGAGTCCGGGATGAAAAAAGTACCAGGTAAAAACTTGAACCGCTCCGACTGAATATTTTTCCGCCTGTCTCCGATCAGCGCCTTTAGTGATTCGGCATTCGCGAAGGAAGAATCCTGTTTCCACTTCAAATACTCGGTCTGCTCAACCAATGGCATACACTGCGCAAGAAGCACATTGTGAATCCGGCCCTTCTGCTCAAAATCGCACGATGGCGTCAGGACCAGCCAATCACCAGACTGTTCACCGATTAGTCCGCGAACAATGTCGCCCGCCAAACGATTTTTGCTCACCGGAGGATGGACGTACATTTCCATCGGATGGATGTCAGGAGAATTGTCGAGAGGAACACCTTCGGCAGACATCTTCCGCGCCAGCGTTTTGCCTTCAGCCTGTAGGGACAAAGCCAGACGCCGCGCCAAAAGATATGCAATGTCGGCCTGTTCGTGTGGCGAATCGAAACCCTTCCAATGCTTGCTGACAAACTGCCACATGTAGTCGCGCTGAATTTCTTCTACATGTCTAGCAGCCTGTCGGACTTA
>PLJQ01000447.1 GCA_003140275.1 Limisphaerales bacterium | reverse complement strand
GCCAACGGCGGCAGCGGCGGCGGAATCGCCACGCCGGAAAGCGCCACGCAAAATGCTCTTGGCACACCGGGTTATAGTTCGCCTGAACAGAAGGCGAACCCACAGCGCGCGGACAGCCGCGCGGACATCTATTCTCTCGGCGTCGTCTTCTACGAAATNNGAACTTCGCTGGCAATCGGCGGCGGATTTGAGGACGCAGGTGGAGACAATCACTCAAACCTTTAATTCCGAAATTCCGCCCCGCCCCACGGTCACATCCTCCGATTTGAACTGGTGGCGCTGGAAAATTGTGATTTGGGGAGTTGCTCTGGCGGCGGCGGGCGCCTCCATGAACTTCGTCTTTGGAATTTGGGGAATGGACATGTTTGTGGTATCCGCCACCCTGGCGTTGGTTTTCAGAGACAGCCAGAAGATGCTCAACCTCGCCCATCGTATTATTGCACTTGACGGCCTGGTTGTGGCTTCCGCCGCCATCTGGCTCGCCTTCAATACGACGATACTTCCGACGCCGTGGCTTGTCACCATTGTCGTGGGGTGTCTTTTCGCCATCGGATATTGCCTGTATTGCCTGTTCTGTTTGGCAAAATCAAACCGGCAGACAATGGAGACCTTGAAGAACGCAGCGTGGACAAGAGCAAAAAAGGTAATCGTTGTTGGCGTTGGCGTGTTGCTCGCGGCGGGAACGACGGCTGTCGTGATCAGGGAATTCAGCACACCGTCAATCGAAGAGGTCTTCAATCACTATTGGGAAGGCCGATATTTGAAGAAAGCTCCTCCCGTCGTGATCCTGCGACCCAGCGGCGGTGGAATCTCCGGTGTCACCAGCCAGGACACGGGGCGGATGGTAGCCCGGGGGGCGCCTTTGGGCGCGCTCATGTCCCTTGCCTATGGCCCGCCGGCCATGCACTTTCATTGGAGCGAAAATCGCGTCAGCTTCGCTCCCGGCATTACGGACGGAAAATTCGACTTTCTGCTCGCTGTTCCCAATCACCCTCAGGCGGCGTTGCAGGCAGAAATTAAAAAACAACTCGGCTTGGTCGCCCATCGTGAAACGCGTGACACTGATGTCCTGGTCTTAAAAGTTTCAAATCCGAGTGCAATCGGGTTGGCGGTTGTAAATGGAGGCAACCGTTCTGACAGGACGACGGAGCGCGGCGGATACGAGTTTACCAACGAACCTATCAATTTCTTAAGGGATTATCTGGAGAACGCCTTGGGCAAACCGGTGATTGATGAGACAGAATTAACTCAAAATTACAGCGGCAGTCTGAAATGGAATCCTCCATCCGACAAGGCCGCGAAGCTGAAAGAAATCCAAAACGCCCTTTCAGACCAATTTGGACTCGAACTTGTGCAACGCCGCGAACCCATTGAAATGCTCATTGTAGAGAAAGCTCAATAGGCAATTGAATCTGGCCTTGACTGCTTGGGCGAATCGGGCAAACGATCGCGCTCTTGCCCGGAATAGCGGTCGGCTCGAAAAGTTTGCATGCGGTTCAGCCACCCGCCGCAAAGCAGTGGATACTAATGCCTGCCGGAGTGTCCGCCACCGCCACCCCGATGACCGCCCCCAAAGCCGCCCCCCCTCGAACCGCTGAACGAATGGCCGATCCCACTGGAACCGCTAAAACCATGGAATCCTCCGCCCATCGGTTGATGAACTGTGGGCACCCGGCCAACCGACTGGGAGCGGCTTGGTCCGCCCATCGAGCCGGTTCCACCAAAGCCGTGATTTCCTGTGACTTGTCGATTTCCGATCGTTCGATTCCCGCTCGAAGTTGCGAATGGATGACCGCCATGGCTGGCGGTGAATCCACCCCGGGTGCCGAAGTTATGATCACGGCCTCCCGGAAAACCGAAACCGTGTTGATGATCACGACCGAACCCGCGATCGTGAAAGCACGGAAACCAACACCAACCCCTGCCTGCGCAGAACCACCAACCGGTATCGAACCAGCCCCACCAAGGATAACCCCAACCCGGATACGCTGCCCAAAACGTGCCATAAGGTTGCCAATAATAGCCGTAGTCCGGGAGATAGCTCCACGTGCCATAAGGGGCAAGGTCGTTGTAATAAGCGCCGGCCTCTCCATAACCCGCCGTGGTGGGAGGATTGGCTTGGGCCGTCGCCGCGCCCTGTATTTGATCCGGTGGCGGCAACGCCGGCTGGCCTGGTGGCGGCGCCGGCTCGCTCGCGCCTTGCCGCAGCGCCGTATCGTGGTTCAACATTGCGGTGATGATCGACGGCGAAACCCCCGCTCCCTGCAACTGTATGATGTTATCGGCCGTCAAATTAAACGTAATGGAAGGGTTTTGGATATAAGCCTTGACCACCTCCTCCGGCACGCCTGAGTTCGCGATTTTCATCACGTCACGCATGGGTTTGGATGCCGTGGTCGCCAAGTTAAGGTTGAGCGCAGCCGCGAGCGTTGGACCTGTAGGTGAGGGACTCGTGGCTGCAGTTTCTGCCGGCGCTACGAACGTTCCGGCCAACGGCGTTAACATCAGCACCAATGCCCCAACCTTGGTTGCAAAATTGTGTTTTTGAAGTGGCATAACAATCACTCTGCCATTGCTTGTGCCTGTACCAATAATAGCAGTCTGAAATGGATTGTCAAGAGCTTGTCCCCCCTCTCCTGGGAGAGATCCAAACTTGTAGGAGACGAGGTAACGAGACTCTAAATCAGAAGTCAGAAGTCAGAGGTCGGAAGTCAGTATTCCGGCTTCCGACTTCAGTTAGAGTCTCCTCACGTCGTCTCCTACGAACAAAAACTCCGCCATCTTTTCGCCTCCAACGACGAGCCGCACCAGTTCACACCGCAGGAAGTGGACGCACTCACGCCCACCGCTGAACGCCGCCGCTTCGCAATTAGGCGCGGAAAAAACCGAAGAGGATATTCCGCTGAATCCCGGCCTCGCAGCGAATCGCCGATGAACGCTGATTGACGCTGATAATTTTCCTGCCCACACTGGCTGCGTTCGGAAAAACAAAACACAAACAAACGACCAGAAAATAATTTGACCAACAATTTAGCGTAGCTTCGGCTACGGTTCCTGTCGGAAAACCTGCGAATTTTCAAAGGGGAACAAGACCAACGAAGCGCGCCCAATCGGGCGCGGCTTTTCGCGTCTTGTTCCTAGGCCCTTCGCAGGTGCCTCCGACATGGGCGCGTTGAGTTCGCGCCCCTTCTGTTCCGTGGTTCGAGTTGCGCTCAGAGCACAGATGCCTGAGCCAAAAGCCAAATCTTCAAAGTCAGCCAAG